>CAYWSC010000075.1:0-8222 GCA_964460695.1 Hadarchaeota archaeon (SeqCode) | reverse complement strand
CCATACAACCCGGCTGCGCACTGAGGAGTCGCCTCACAGAACGTGTCTAGGCCATCAGAACCCGTTGAACTGCTCAGGTTCCAGCCGAGGGGGACCCCCGAAGAGTCGAGCCTTTCAAACCCACCGTTCAGAGGCAAGTAGTGGCGGGTCTGCCCCTCCACTTGGATCAGAGACATAGATAGTGCTAGAACCAATCCCAATAACAACAGCCTTCGAGTCAATTCTACCGCCTTTCTACTTGTGATATGGATGCTGCGCCATGATCGTCAGCACCCTATATATCTGCTCCATGATCACCAGCCTGGCCAGCTCGCTTGTGAAGGTCAGCCTCGAGAGGGAGAGGCGTAGATCGCACTTTCGGACCAGCTCTTCCGGCAATCCATATGGATCCCCAATGATTATCGCGATATCGGAATGTTGTTCGAAGACCTCGGCCAGCTCCGGCGTACTTAGCATCTCGCCCGAAGGGTCCAGTGCCACTGTGAAAAATCCGCTAGAGAGGGTGAGCAGTTCGTTCTCTAGGTTCCTCGTCCCCCTCCCTGTCCTTCGCCTGCTAGGCCTCCTCACCTCGAGGACCTCTAGGCCGCACATCGGGCGTATTCTCTTGACGTACTCGTCTATTCCCTGGCGTATGAACTTGTTTCTCGCCCTTCCAAGACAGAGAACCCTTACTCTCAACAGCTGACCTCTACAGTCTACCTTTCATACCAGAGAGGCGGGCCTCCTTTGCTTGTTCCTGATCAGATCTTGCCCGTCCCGTTGCACACCGGACATGTTATCTCGGGCCCGACCTTGGCGACTGGAGGCTTCACCGTGTACCTCAAATCACTTTGGCTGACGGACTGGGAGAGGCCTCCTGCCTGCAGGTCGAACTTGTAGCTCTTTCCCGCGTCGATGAAGTGCTCGTCTTTTCCAGACCAGAGTTCCTCCCCTTTGTGGACCACTGATGCCTCTACCTTGAAGAGTCCGCCTTGATCCTCATTGTTCGTGACGGTTATGTAGACGTGCCAGTCCGACGAGACGTATCCCATGTCTACGAGCCGACCCTTCGCCGTGAAGTTGTAGTACTTCTTCACAAATGTCTTTCCGGTTCCGTTACACTCAGGGCAGACCAGGTGATACCTAGGGTCGTTGGGGAAGTCGTCCGAGTTGTCTCCGTAGCCGTCGCCGTCGGTGTCCGCCCACTCCGTGTAGTCGTCTGGGAATGCGTCTGAGTTGTCTCCCACGCCGTCTCCGTCGGAGTCTATCCACTCGTTCGGATCGTTGGGGAAGTCGTCCGAGTTGTCACCTATCCCGTCTCCGTCGCTGTCGGCCCACTCCTCATGGTTGTTGGGGAATGCGTCTGAGTTGTCTCCCACGCCGTCGTTGTCGCTGTCCGCCCATTCGTTCGGATCGTTGGGGAATCTGTCCTCGTCATCAGGGTATCCGTCCTTGTCCGAGTCCTTCGGGCCGATGCATCCGGCTAGGAGAAGCAACAGACAGATTGTAGCCGAGGCGATGACTCTCTGTCCCCTCATGCAGCCTCACCTCTTCTCTGTCAATGCAGCTATGATGGCCTTGGAGAAGGCTGGAAGGTCCTCTGGGAATCGGGAGGTTATCAGGTTGCCATCTCTCTGGACCTGCACATCGACGAATCTTCCCCCCGCAGCCTCTATTTCTTTCCTGACGGCTCTGTACGAGGTAAGCGTTCTTCCCTTTGTCAGTCCAGCAGACACCAGGACCTGCGGGCCGTGACAGATCGCGGCAACCAGGGCCCCGGTATCTGCA
This sequence comes from Hadarchaeota archaeon (SeqCode), assembly GCA_964460695.1. Classification (GTDB taxonomy): domain Archaea; phylum CAYQAE01; class CAYQAE01; order CAYVLA01; family CAYVLA01; genus CAYWSC01. Next base: position 6,455 of record CAYWSC010000075.1, on the reverse strand, counting down.
TGCCTCCTGACCAGTTCCAGGACGTCGGGGTCTTCTCGCAGTTTCTCCGGGGCCTTTCCACCGGGGATAATGATGCAGTCGAAGTCTTCCTGGGAAATGTCCCGCACCGCCTTCGCCGGGCTGAATGGAATCCCATGCTTGCTCGTTACGGAGACGCCCCCTGGGGAGGCTGTCACCACGTCCGCCCCTGCCTCAGTGAAACGGATCAGCGGGTAGAAGAACTCTAGGTCCTCGAACCCGTCGGCCACGAGGATAGCTATCCTTTTTCCCTTGAGCTCGTCCACTTCTCCTCGACCCCTTGTTGGGTTGTCGCCACACCTTGAAAATATTGGGTTTTGACAGCAGCCCCGGGGGCTGGAAGGCTTTTTGAGACGAAGGGATACAGCTGGAGCCGTGATTCCCCCGAGCATACTGGTCAAGCCGACGGATGCCAGATGCAACTTGGCCTGCACATACTGCTTCTACTCCAAGAAGTCCGAGCTCTATCCCCACAGCCGGGTGATGTCGAGGGAGGTGCTGGAGGCAATGGTTTCCCAGTTCCTCGAGATGACGACGTACCAGGCGTCCTTCAACTGGCAAGGGGGAGAGCCTTTGCTGGCGGGACTAGAGTTCTACAAAGAGGCGGTGAGACTCCAGAAGAGAAACCGCAGGGGTCAGCACGTCGCCAACGCCTTTCAGACGAATGGGACGCTTCTCAACGAAGAGTGGGCGTCCTTCTTCAAGAAGAACCACTTTCTTGTGGGGATAAGTCTCGACGGACCTAGACGCTTCCACGACTTCTACCGGCGTACGAGGTCGGGCTCTCCCACTTTCGACCGAGTCATGGATGCGATCAGCGTCCTGAGGGCGCACAGGGTCCAGTTCAACGTCCTCTGCGTTGTCAACGACCAGAACGTGGGCCACCCGGAGGAGCTCTACCGATTCTTCGTCGACATGGGGATTAGATATCTCCAGTTTGTACCTTGCTTGGAGTGGGACGAATCCGCGGGACGCCCCTATCCATTCAGCGTGGACCCCGAGAGCTATGGAGAGTTCCTATGCCGCCTTTTCGACTTGTGGAAGGAAGACTTTCCAAACGTGTACATCAGGTTCTTCAACTCGGTTCTCTCCACTAGGCTTGGTGGCGAGACAGGGCTGTGTATGCTGGCACCCCGATGCGGCTCGTACGTCGTCATAGAGAACAACGGGGACGTATATCCCTGCGACTTCTTCGTCGAGCCCCAGCTTCGTCTCGGCAACCTGTTGGAGACCCATCTCAGGCAGATAGTGGAGAGCAGCGCCTTTCTGAGATTCGCCGAGGCGAAGGAGAAACTCCCCAGGGAGTGCCTCGAATGTAGATGGCTGGACCAGTGCTTCGGGGGGTGTCAATACCACCGGAGGGGAGGCCTGAGGAGGACGTATTTCTGCGAAAGCTACAGGAAGTTCTTCTCCCACAGCGAGCAAGGTTTTCGGGAGCTGGAGTCAAGACTTTGAGTCGCTAGTCAGGGAAAATCTTTCCCGGGTTGAGGATGCCGTTTGGATCGAAGAGGCTCTTTATCCCTTTCATAATCTTGATCTGGGTCTCGTCCAAGGCTATTCTCACGTAGGGCTTCTTCGCCGAGCCGATGCCGTGCTCGCCCGAGATGGTTCCGCCGAACTCTACAGCCTTCTCGTAGATGTCCGTCATCACCTTTGGCAGCTTCTCTTTCCATTCCTCGTCGCTGAGGTCATCTTTGAGCGGGTGGAGGTGGATGTTTCCATCCCCCGCGTGCCCGTATCCAATGATCCTCACGCCGTGCTTCGCAGAAATCGCCTTGACCTCTCGCATGAAGTCTGCTATCCTGCTTGGGGGAACAACGGCGTCGACGATCTCGGCGACCCTTGCCTTCACCACCGCCTCGTAGAACTGGCTCCTTATGTCCCATATCCGGCTCTGGCTCTCCCTAGTATCGGCTACCAGCACGTCCACCGCATTGTTCTTGGTACATATGTCGGTGATGCCCTCTGCCTCCGCGTACAGTTGTTCTTCCTCATCGCCGTCGATCCTGATGATGAGGTATGCGTTCGAGTCGTGGTGGGGCATGGTCTTCTGGAGGTACTCCTCGGCCATGAGAATTGCGTCTCTTTCGACGAACTCTATGGCCGTAGGTGTTATCCTGTTGCGGAGTATCTCGCAGACCGAGGTGACGGCGTCCTGTAGGTCTTCGAAGGGGATGTACAGGGTCATGAACATCTTGGGGAGCTTGATCAGCTTGACTATGACCTTAGTCACGGCTCCGAGGGTTCCTTCAGAACCTATGAACAGGTGCATGAGGTCGTACCCCATGGACCTCTTGACCGTCTTCCCACCCAGCTGAAGCACCTCCCCTGAGGGAAGCACCACCTCCAGCCCTAGGACGCTGTCCCTTGTCTTGCCGTACTTCACTCCATTCATTCCACCTGCGTTTGTTGCGACGTTCCCGCCGATGGATGAGGTTCTCTCCCCAGGGTCTGCCGGATAGAAGAGGCCTCTTTTTTCGACTTCCTGTCGGAAGTCTAGGAGGACGACACCAGGCTCCAGAACAGCCATAAGGTTGTCCTCGTCTATCTCTATTATCCTGTTCATCCTTTCGAAGCTCATGACCACGCCGCCCATCAGCGGCACGGCCCCACTGGAGAGCCCAGTTCCCTGTCCTCTGAAGGTGAGTGGAATTCGACTCTCGTTGAGAAGTCTCATCGTACGGGAGACCTCGTCGGTCGTGGAGGGCCTCACCACTACCTGTGGAACGGAACCAGGCCACAGGGGCGTCTCGTCTTTGGAGTATTTCTCGAGTTCAGACGGGTCAGTTATGACCGCATCGTCTCCTAGAATTCCTCGGAGTTGGACGATCAGTTCCTCGTCCACTTGGGCATAGCTCATCGACTCACTTCCCATGTTTGATCTGTTCTATCAACCTTGGAACCACTTCATATAGGTCCCCGACTATGCAATAGTCCGCCACCTTGAAGATGGGAGCCGACGGATCCTTGTTTATCGCGACTATGACGTCTGAGGTCTGCATCCCCGCAAGATGCTGGACGGAGCCCGAGATGCCGCAGGCAACGTACAGCTTGGGCCTGACCGTCTTTCCGCTGAGGCCAACCTGGTGCCTGTACTCAATCCAGCCTTCATCCACGGCGGATCTGCTTGCCCCGACGGCTCCCCCTAGAAGCGTGGCCAGCTCCCTTAGCAGATCGAAGCCCTCTGGGCCTCCCAGTCCCCTTCCTCCGCTGACTATTACGTCGGCCTCCGTTATCGATATGCCTTCGCCCTCGGTCCAAGTCTTCTCAACGCGCGACCTGGCCGTCAAGGTATCTTCCCCGATGGCTTCGAGAACCGTCCTCCCGGTATAGCTGTCAAGCCTTTCGGCTCTCTTCATGACCTTGTACCTGACGGTCGCCATTTGGGGTCTGTGCGTGCTGCAGAGAATGGTCGCCATCACGTTGCCGCCGAAGGCGGGCCGCGTCTGGACGAGGTTGCCCTCATCGTCGATATCGAGGCCTGTGCAGTCGGCGGTCAGGCCAGTTTGCAGCTTTGCAGCGACGCGAGGAGCAAGTGAGCGACCAATCGCCGTCGCGCCGAGGAGAAATATGCTTGGCTTGTGCCGGGACACGAAGTCGTAGAGAACCTTGGAGTAGATCTCCTCATTGAAGGTGGAGAGCAAAGGATGGTCAAAAACGTGTACGTTGTCCACCCCGTAGGATACAAGTTCCCGTGCACCGGCCTCTATCCCAGATCCCAGAACGACGCAATCTAGCTGCTCCCTCAACTTGTCCGCGAGCTCCCTTCCCTTCCCGATGAGCTCGTAGACTACCGGGGAGATTCGTCCTCCGACTTGTTGGCCAAAGACCAGGACTCCCTTGTACTTCGACGTATCGATCTTTCTCTCCTTTCTCTCGAGAACAATCGCACCCCTGGGGCATGCCTTCACACAGACACCGCACAGCCTACAGTCGTCTCCGATGACCGCTACTCCTTGCTTTATCGAAATGGCGCCGAATGGGCATGCCTGGACACATTGACCACAGCCGTCACAAGCCTCGTCTTTGACCCAAATCCTCGCCAACGAGACACCTCGATCAGACTATCTGCCTCTCTCTGAGCCTTTCCAGCAGAGTCTCTGCCTGCCTGGAAGGATCTCCCTCGATGAACTCGGGGTTCCTTTGGGTTGTGGGGTGGAAGACCTTGACAACCCTGGTCGGTGACCCGTCGGCCCCAAATCGCTCCTTTTCTCCCTCGAGGTCCTTTGAGGACCAGACCGGAATCTCTGCCTTCCTGGCAGCCATCTTCCCCTTGAAAGAGGGCAGCCTAGGTTCGTTTATCTCCTTGGTCACGGTGATGAGACATGGCAGCGGCAAGACAACGGTTTGGCAGGTCTCGTCGAGCGTTCTCTCCACTATGAGCTCCTCTCCTGTGAAGTCAACGATTTTCCTCACGTAGCTGGAGTGAGGAATTCCTAGTTCTTCCGCGAGACCAGGGCCGACCTGTCCCGTGTCACCATCGGTCGTCTTCAGGCCGCATAGAATCAAGTCGTAGCTTCCGATCTTTGAGATTGCCCGAGAGAGAGTATAGGACGTTGCAAGCGTATCTGCACCGGCAAAGACGGGGTCTGAGAGCAGTATGGCCCTGTCGCATCCAAGCGCTATGGCGTCTCTTAGCGATGACTCGGCCTGCGGCGGGCCCATACTGATGGCTAGGACCTCTCCTCCAAACCTCTCCCTGAGCCTGAGGGCCTCTTCGATGGCATAGAGGTCGAAGGGGTTTATCGTGACTGGTATCCCCTCTCTGATGAGGGTTCCCCTCTCCGGATCTATTTCAACCTCCGTGGTGTCGGGGACCTGCTTTATGCAGACGACCATCCTCATGAGTTCACACCAGGTTGCCTTGGAGCAGCTTTCTCAGTCTTTGATTACTCTTTACATGGGAGTCTGGTCAGGCAGAGAGGGCCTCTTTGACCTGCATCATGAGTTCGGCAATCGGCAGGTTCTGTGGACACTTCGACTCGCATCTGTGGCACTGGGTGCAGGCCGCCGCCCAGGCTGGCGCTGGCTCGCCGTTCTTCTTCCTGTCTCCGAGGGCCTTGTACTGGATCTTTGCCTGATCCTTCAGGCCCCAGACCCTGTAGAGGTTCATGGCCGCGAAGTTAGCTGGTATGTCTACGCCGAAGGGACACGGCATGCAGTAGTTACAGCCCGTGCAGTACAGGCCCTCCAGACGCTTGATCTCATCGAGTACCTCTTGGATCTGTTCGCTCTCCTCCTGGGTGAGGGGCTCTGCTCGACTCGCGGCTGCCACATTCTCTTCGACCATTTGGATGCTGCTCATTCCCGAAAGAGCCACCGTCACCCCGAGGTTGGATAGAACGAACCGAATTGCCAGCTCCGGAGTGCTGTACCGACCCCTTGTTATTCCGTGCAGCTTCTCGGAGAGTGGAACAAGGAGCCCGCCTCCCACAGTCCCCATGATTGAGACGCCCAGCCCCTTTTCGTGGGCATAGGCGATTACCTCTTCGTTATGTCGGTCTAGAAGGTTGTACTGCACCAGCATCCCTTCGAAGATCCCCGTGTCGATGAGGCGCTTTATGTTCTCGGGGTCGTCGTGGGAAGAGAAGCAGAGGTGCCTTATGAGACCTTCATCCTTGGCTTTCAGCGCCTCATCTATACACCCGCCCGGGAGCAGGTGATCGGTGTACTGGGACAGCCTCAAGTCGTGAAGGTGGTAGAAGTCGATGTACTCAGATCCCAGTCTCTCGAGGGACTGGTCGAGGTACTTCCTCCACTCCTTTGGGTCGCTTCCCTTGTAGTGGTTCTTGGTGGATATGTAGAGCTCCTCACGGCGATCCCTTATCGCCTCCCCAAGAACACTCTCGCTTTCATTGTTGCAGTACATCACCGCGGAGTCAAAGTAGTTTACCCCTAGGTCCATGGCCCTTTGGAGCATCTTCACGGTCTCTTCCCTCTTGACGTGCCCCTGCTCCATGGGGAACCGCATGCAACCGAAGCCTAGAACCGATACCCTCTCGCCCGATTTGCCGTATCTCCGATACCGCATCTTCTGCTCCCCCTAGACTTGTCTAGATTCTGGCCAGCCCTCAAAAGTCTTGTCTCCTCGTCCCCGGGTGGACGACTCGCTGTCGCCATTCTCCCCGCTACAAAAGATCCTTAAGGACCCTTGGACCAGCCACAGCGATGCCTGGAAAGGGGCGAAGGGCGAGGTTTGGCCGGCCGCCGAAGATGAGAATCGTATCCAGCGATCTTTCGTGCAGAGGGTTCATGCCGATCTTCCAGACGCCGCCTATTCCCGGGCCGATGCGTGGCCCTGCCGTCGTCATGACGGCGGACGAGTACGAGGCGTATAGGCTGACTGAGTATGAGGGTCTCAGCCAGGAGGAGGCGGCCGCTCGCATGGGTATCTCGCGGGGCACGTTGTGGAGGGTCTTGGAGTCCGCCAAGAAGAA
>CAYWSC010000074.1:0-8242 GCA_964460695.1 Hadarchaeota archaeon (SeqCode) | reverse complement strand
GGATTCCAGTAGGACGTATCCCATAGGAGGGATACCTGGACCGTCTGCCCCGGGTTCACTTCAAACTCTGCTCGTGCGGCGATTTGCTCTCCGAATAGGAAGAAGACGCTGCCCCTCTGGACGAGCTGACCTTTGTTGAGGACCTCCGCGACTACGGTAACCCTCTGCCCCTGGATTGGCTGAAGCTCATCTATTGAAGCGTCCAACAGGGCGACGTCGGGCCTCGGCTGTACGTAGAAGGCGTTGTCGGTCCAGATGTCCGAATTGTCCAAGACGCCGTTTCTGTTGAGATCCATCCACAGACCATATGTGCCTGTTTGCCCAGCGGTGAATACGTTTCCGCAGATTCTTCCTTGGAGATCGGTGGAGAGACACGTCACAGACAACGCCTCTGATGGATCAGGCGGCTGGCCTCCAGGTAGGACGTAGAGATCCGCCTCCTCGGAGGGGGGATTACCCTCGCCGAGTACGTAGATTGCATCTGTTGGGTAGAAGACGTTTCTAGGAGAACCGGAAGAGTTGGTGGTCGACAGGCTCCTTTCGGGGGGATCTTGTCCAAGCCAGAGGAATCCGTAGGTCTTCGGGGGACCCGTGTAGCCGCCCTCGACCTCGACTTCGATTCGATGATACCTCTGATCGAGGTCGGAAGGCGCGACGAGCTGCGTGGAGAGAGAGCCGTCTGTGGAGGTCATTGCGGCCTTGACGTAATTCCCGTCCCACAAAACCTTGACCTTTGAGTCCGGCGGATATCCAGTTCCGTTGAGGCTGATGATCTCTCCCGGCTCGGCAGCGGGAGGGCAGACGGATATTGAGAGGGGCCACTGGATTACCTGTACGCTGCCTTCGGCCATAGGGTCGCCTGGGAAGGCGACGAGCACAGAGATGTTGTGCACGCCCAGGGAGATGTTCTTCTGGAGAGAATGCCATACATCCAGCGCGCCGTCTTCCCCCGAGAGGCCCTCCCAGATCTTGGAGGAGTCTAGGAATATGCGGCACGTGCTGCGAGGCGGAAACTCGGATCCCTGTATGTGGATGGGCGAGCCGGGATGGACGACGGCTGGGGATAGCTCGAGGTGCGTCGGCCACTGGGTCACATCGAAGCTCTCCTCGGCAGATGGCGGCCCGGTGTAGCCTGGGACGGTGCAGCTGATGCCGTGGGAGCCTAGGTTGGTCCACATCGACAGCCAGACCTGCGTCTGAACAGTCCCCTGCGCGTCTGACTTGTTCGAGAAAACCAGCTTGGCGTCCAGGTACACATCGCAGGCCGCATTGGGCGGAAGACCGCTGACGACGACTGGAATCGAGGAGGCTGGATGAGCCTCTGCGGGCACGGAAATCTCGATCGGCCACTGGGTGATGTTGATCTGGACCGAGTCGGAGGGTGGCCCCGAATACCCCGGCGTCGTGACGGATAGAACGCGGGGCGCTAGGCTGACGTTCTTGGGTACTTGGTAGTAGACCGAGGCTTCTCCGCTTGAGTTTGCCGTGCCTGAGGCGATTGGATCCGAGTCGAGCCTCATGACGAAGGGCGAAAGCGGGGGAAGTCCCTTGGCGGCGATTTGGATCTCGGTTCCGGGGTGGATCTCGTCTGGGTGAATCGAGATCTCCACCGGCCAGGGGATCACTTCGAATTCTACTGTATCCCCAGGTGGGCCCGTGAAGCTGGGAACGGTGAGAGTGAGGGTGTGTAGACCTATCGACACCTGTGGCTGAAGCGCATAGCCCCTAGTGAAGGCCCCTGATGCATCGGCGGTTCCCACGAGGATCCCTGCCCCGTCGATGCTCACCTCGTAGTATGCGTTTGGCGGAAGCCCCTCAGCTGAGATTTGAACAACCTGTCCAGGCTTGGGGGTGGACGGCTCAAGCTGGATATGGGGCTCCCATGGGGTCACGTTTATGACCAGCGAGACGGAAGGCGGGCCAGCGTACATGGGGGCGGTTACATCTAGACCTTGAACCCCTAGGGGCTGTGTCTCGGGCAGCCGATACGAGACCTCTATGGTTCCTTGTTGATCGGTCGACCCCGTCGCTATCCTATGTCCGCTAAGGTGGATCTCGAAGTAGCCAAGAGGAGGATAACCCTCTCCACGCACAGTTAGCCACTCACCAGGCCTGAGAGACCTCGGAGCCACCGTCGCATTGACGGGCCACTGGCTCACCACAAGCTCCGTCTGACCCAGCACCCCTCCGCACGAGACGCTGAGGTTGTGAGAACCTATATCCAGAAGCCTCCCTATCGTTATCGTCCTGATCACCCATCCGCCTATCGTCGAGGACCCGCTCCCCACGACCGCTCCGTCCACGAGGACCTGGAAAGGAGTCGAGGGAGGGAACCCGGACCCCCTAACCTCCACAGACATACCTGGATGAACGGTTGTCGGGGAAAACCAGATGCTGGCTGAAAGACAGGGAGGGAATGCGAGGATTGCCGGAAGGCAGGCAAGCAGTACGTGCAGTGCTCGACGCAACTCGACCTTCCCGACAGGTAGGAATACTGGATAAGTATCTTTCGACAGCAACGTCCACCCGTCGGATCTCCCCAACTGGAAAAAAGGTTAAGAACCAGTTGCCCCACCGACGCCTGTGAGGATCCTTGGTGTCGCCCTCTTCCTAGTGGTTGTACCCACCGCTGCTGGACTCCAGACCAGGGTGCTAGTCATTGGGGAGGACCCATCGTCGGTCCGTATGGTCTCGGAGCTAATCGGGTTCGACTCAAGGTTCTCAGTTACCCTTCTCTGTCCAGGCGAAGGGGCTAGACCTCTGGACTACTTTCAAGAACAGCTTTCCTGCGATCCAGTGGATCTGGCTAACCGATACGATGCGGTAATCCTATGCTATACGAGCAGGTCCTCTCTATCCGACCAGGTCATCGACGCCCTTCGACGCGCCATCCTCGCCCATGGTCTCGGACTGGTCGTCGATACGGGCATGCTTGCCACCCACCCCGGCGAGGTCCGCAGCTGGGACGAAACAAACCTGTCCACAATCCTCCCCGTGGATCTGGATTCTGTGAGGAGTGCCCAGGCTCTCCTGGGGACAGAAAAGTATACGGTGAAGCCGGCTGCCTCGGGCGCGTTGGCAAAACTGCTCTACGCGCTTAGCCTGAAGGGGGACACGAGGTACCTTGCAGCCGGAGTGGTTCGCGAGGGAGCATACCTGTGGGCGATGACATATCCGAGCCACCTACCTTGGCTGGTGTCCTGGGAGATCGGTAGATGCGACAGGACTGGGAAGCCGAGCGAGGTGTGGTGCTTTATGGACAGCTTTAACGCCTCCGTGTGGAGAAGCGACCCCGGCTCCTCCTCGGTGCTGAAGCAGGCACTGCTAAGCTGTGCTGACACGAAGATCGTCACGGAGCCCATCCTCACAGGGATGGCCTGCTCCGTCATTGTTCGGGTTGTCGTTGCTCTCGCAGGCTGGACTCGAAAAAGCCAAAGTGCATCGAGGAGCCACCGACCCTGATTCTTGGAGAAGGGGTGATATTCTTAATCTCGCCCTCTCGTACCGCAGCATGCTCGACCTAGCAGTAGGAGTGATACTCGTCGCCCTCGCCACATCCCTCGGATGGGGAATGAGGGGAGAGTGGGGTCACTGGTGGGGCGCGACGGTGCCGGGCGCCCTCTGCGGAATGACGCTCTGGCTGTCCTACGGCGAGGCGCAAGACGTCTGGCAGATGGTGGTCCTGGCTGCAGTAATGGCCGCGTCCATATCCCTTGGCGGGGTTCTCAGCTACGGAAAGATAGTCGGCTACGTCAAGGAGCAACATGAGAGGTCTCCAGCATTCGGCCTCTTCGGATTGTTCCTGGTCGGAGGCCTCTGGGGGTTTTTCGCCGGAGTGGGCCTAGGGCTGGCCACCTCCGGTCTCTGCTACGGCGTCGGGGACCTTGCGCTCTGGGGGACGATAGCATTCACCGGCGCCTATCTGGCGAACAAACTGCTTGTTCTGGGGCTTGACCTCCACCTGTCCCCTCCCCGCCACGATGCCTGGGCACCCGTGCTTGGCGCGGCCGTCTCAACCGCCGCCTACCTCGCACTGCTCAAGGGAGACATATCCGCACTGGTCACGGCCCTGGTAGGCTGGGTTGGATTCGGCGGAGGGTTCTGCATCGGCGCACTTATTCATAGATGGTGCGTCTCGGCCGGCCTCTGGCTCGATTCGTGGAAGTTCATGGAGCACAGCGTCGGGTTCTGGGGAGGACTTTCCCTCGCGGCGGTTGTGGCCTTGCGGGGAGGCTCCATAGCGCCTTTGCCCGTTGGCGATGCGTCAAGGCTCGCATCGGCACTGCTAGTCTTCTTCCTCGTTCCGTATATGAACCTGACAAACACAGCTCAGTACTGGTTCTCCGAGGCAAAGTTCATAACAAGGAAAACCTTCGCAGTTATCCAGGTTATTTGCCTGGTCCTCTTCGCCGCATCTGCCCTCGCTTTTCTGAGCTTTTCGCGGAGCCTTCGCGGCGTCGGGGGAGGGCCTGTGATTTTTTCCCTCTACTCAGGGCTACTTATCGTTCTTGCCGTTGCCAAGTTCCGGTTCAGCACAGCCAGACAAAGGCTCGCTATCGACGCCACCTTCGTTGGCCACCTGGTAATATGCCTCCTGCTGCTCACATTTTTGTAGAACATGCAGAAGGCTTTCGAGGGACGAAAACGACATCCACCCCTTCTAAATCGGCCATAATAGGGGCGGCGATCTTCATATCCATCATACCTCCATGCGCCCTTGCCGCCGAGCCCATCCAGATCCTCTGCACTGGGCATGCCGATGCGATGCCCTGGCTTGGGTCCCTACTGACGAACGAGCCCATGACCGATGTCACCGTCATACCGACTCGAATAGGGAGCCACACGGTCGGACTCGTACCCTCCACGATCAAGAGATACATGCGACTATACTTCCCACGTACTTACCAACAACTCGTCGAGAAATACGACTTCCTGCTCTTGGAGCAGATAGACTCGCAGTACTTCACGACAAAGCAGTTCGAGTGGATGAGGAGGGCGGTAGACGACGACGGAATCGGCGGCCTGCAGGACAGGAGTGTCATGAGCATGCACATCTGGCTGTCCATGCCGTGGTCAGAGACCCCTCTAGCTCGAGCGTTCCCCAATGATGCTGAGGCAGTGGTTAGGACCGACTACCACAGAAACGGAAACCTCGACATAATCATCAACGAGGATCCCGACGTTCCGGACGTCATCAGGAGGTACAGGGACGTCCTCAACCTCCACGTCGGGCCCTGGGGAAACAACCTCATGATCCCTAGGCCTGGTGCCCAGATCTACACCTGGTCGAAGACCAACGTGTTCCCAGAGGTGGCCTACCCCATCCCGGGACTCTTCCCCCACATAATGGGCTGGCGATACGGAAAGGGGTACACCTGGTCGGTCCAAGACATCCTCGGCACCAGCTTCTGGACACCCACCATCAACCCGTACGGAAACGACGTCATGATCTCCATGATCATGTACAGCTGTGACAGGAGGCTACCGGACGACGTCGTGCTCGTTCACAACCTCAGGGCCAGCTTTTCACGCTACGGCGAGATCAAGAACTTCATAGTTTCGCTCATCGAGTTCGTGGACAAGTTCGGGGCCAAGACCTCGCCTCTCGAGTCGAAACTCGGCGATATGGACGCCTCCTGGAGGCGTGCACGGGAGCTATACCTAGAGCAAGACTACGCCGCCTCTGACCAAGAGATATCCAGGCTCTTGGAGAGTTTGGAGGGCCTCAGAGGTGACGCGCTCAGGCTCAAGGACAGGGCCCTCCTTTGGATATACATCATCGAGTGGCTCAGCATCTCTGGGACGCTCCTTGTGTCAGGCTCGGTTGTCTGGACCCTTATGGTTAGGAGGCGTCTGTACAGACGGGCAGGGACGACCAGGCTGACGGCCGAGCACTACTAGGTGGGTCACGGCCTGTCCACCCAGTGGGACTGGGAAGTAAGACTTAAATGGAAGCATACTAAAGTTGCAACTTGAATAGGTGAGCTGATGGCCGAGAGGATCGTCGGAACTGAAAGGCTCAAGCGAGGCTTCGCCAAGATGCAGAAGGGCGGAGTCATAATGGACGTGGTCAACGCTGACCAGGCAAGAATAGCCGAGGAGGCGGGAGCTGTCGCAGTGATGGCGTTGCACGCCGTGCCGGCCGATATCAGGGCCCAGGGCGGCGTCGCCAGGATGGCCGACCCAGAGAAGATCTTGGAGATCATGGACGCGGTCACAATACCCGTGATGGCAAAGGTGAGGATAGGCCACTTCGCCGAGGCCCAGGTGCTGGAGGCCCTCGGGGTCGACATGATCGACGAGAGCGAGGTGTTGACGCCAGCCGATGTCATGAACCACATCGACAAGAAGAAGTTCAAGATCCCCTTCGTCTGCGGGGCTCGAGACTTGGGGGAGGCCCTCAGGAGGATAGACGAGGGCGCCGCCATGATCAGGACCAAGGGAGAGGCTGGAACGGGTAACGTAGTCGAGGCAATAAAGCACATTAGGACGATGAACAGACAGATCGCCGAGCTCCGGGGGATAGCTGACATCTGCGACGAGATCGAGATGATAGCGAAGGCGAGAGAGTACAGGGTTCCAATAGATCTTGTAAAGGAGGTGGCGAAGATCGGCAGACTACCCGTCGTCAACTTCGCGGCCGGCGGCATAGCCACCCCTGCAGACGCGGCTCTCTGCATGCAGCTCGGCGTGGACGGGGTCTTCGTCGGATCAGGAATATTCAAGTCGGAAGACCCTCAGAAAATGGCGAAGGCCATTGTAGAGGCGACACACAACTACGACGACCCGAAGATCATAATGGAGGTCTCCAAGTCCCTGGGCAAGCCTATGAGAGGCCTGGAGATCTCGGCCATACCGCCGGAGCAGAAGATGCAGGAGAGGGGCGTATAGCCCTCCCAGCAAGACGACAGACCGACTAGGAAGGTTGTCCACTTGGGCGACGAACCCATCCGGGTAGCTGTACTGGGCTTTCAGGGAAACGTTTCGGAACACGTGGAGGCGGTTTACAGAGCCCTCGATCGGCTCAAGCTCGACGGACTCGTAGCCGCCTGCACGAGGCCTGAGTGCATCAGGTCGGCATCTGCTCTCTCCATACCCGGTGGAGAGAGCACAACCATATCGAGGATGGTGGCTCGGAGGAGCCTGAAAACCGAGATAGTCTCCATGGCAAGGTCAGGGAGACCCATCCTTGGCACCTGCGCGGGTCTCATCCTCCTCTCCAAACTTGTCAATGGACAGGACAAGACAAGCGACCCGGGTTTTCCAGCGGTCATGGACGTCTCGGTTACTAGAAACGCATTCGGCAGACAGAGGGAGAGCTTCGAGACCGAGGTTGAGCTGTCTCTTCCCGGCCTGACCCTTCGAGAGACAGGGGTGTTCATAAGGGCTCCCCTCATCGAAAAGACCTGGGGAAGCTGCAGGGAGGTGGCTTGGGTTGACAAACGCCCGGTGGCCGCGCTCCAGGGGAACATCCTAGGCACCTGTTTTCATCCCGAGCTCACAGACGACTCGAGACTTTACGACTTCCTGCTTAGCAAGGCCGTCAGAGGGGGCCGTAGCTGAACCCGATTTCCCTCTTCACAGACCTGGTTTGCAACTCGTGTAGGACGAGCTTCCAACCCGGCCCCGTGCCGCTGCACTGCCCCAAGTGCGGAGCCGGTGTACTAGAGTTCAGATACGACTTGGAGGGGTTGGACGAGAGGCTGGAGGAAGGGCTGGGAGGAGAGCTCGGCGTCTGGCGGTACTCTGCCCTGCTCCCTCCCCTCCGCTCTAGGATTTCTCTTCTCGAGGGGGGAACACCCCTCCACAGGAGCACCAGGATAGATGGCCTCTCGAATCTTTTCATAAAAGACGAGGCGAGGAACCCGACCTCCTCCTACGCGGATAGGGCAAGCACCCTTGTAGTATCGATGGCGGTCGAGGCGGGCGCGTCGAGAGTCGCCTGCGCGACTGATGGCGACAGCGGGGCCTCCATAGCGGCGTATTCATCGAAGGCTGCCCTTGACTGCATCATATTCGCCCCGTCGAGAACCGAGGCCGGAAAGCTCATACAGGCCCTGGTATACGGAGCCAGGGTGATTCGTATCCCCGGAGAGCTGCCCGCGGCTGTCAGCAGGTGCAGGAGTCTTTGCAGGAGGGGGTCTAGGCTGGACGTGACGATAGAGAGCAGTCCCTACGCGGTGGAGGGAGAGAAGACGGCGGCCTTCGAGATCTGGGAAGAGCTTGGAGCCGCTCCGGACTT
>CAYWSC010000073.1:0-8301 GCA_964460695.1 Hadarchaeota archaeon (SeqCode) | reverse complement strand
CGACCGTCGAGCAGCGTTGCGATCGACTCGATGAGGACTTCGTCCGCGCCTGGCGCCAGGTATGCTGAGGGGCCAATGGTGTAAGTGTTGTTCGACTCGGTCGCCATCACGTAGCCCACGACGCTTCCAAGGGAGCGGTGTACCAGGCTGGTCTGAGGAAACTCGCCCAGTATTCTCTCCAGAAGTGCCGATCTGTCGTCGCCAAAGGCATACACGTCCACTCCCACTACCCCGGGCAGGTCTCGCACAGACATGGGGGACGCCCTCGGCCTCCTCCTCGTCGCCCGGACTATGCCAGAGTAAACCACGTAGGAGTCGACGATAGAAAAGCCGAAGCGACCGTAGAAGCCCTCGACACCCTTCACCGAGTATAGGAGCGTGGACCTTATGCCGAGGCTGTCCAGGTCAGATAGCGCCCTCTCCATCAGGGCAGAGCCTATCCCCCTTCCTCTGCACCCTCTTTCAACGACGAGATTGCCTATCCACGCAGTACGACCGTATGTAGACACGGTCACCATGCCGACGACCCGTTTTCCCTCCTCGTAGACGTATAGACCCTTGGGCCAGAGAGCCATGAGCCTGGAGAAGTCCCTCTCACCCAGCCTCCAGCCCTCGGCCGCCGTAAGCTCTATCAGCCTGGGGATATCCCGCTCACCGGACAGGCGAATGCCGCCGCCGTTCGTTGAAACCAGTCTACCTCCCCCTCCTCGTAGCCCCTCCAAGGAGAGTTTACCCACTTGTCTTTATATGTTGCCGGGGACCCTGGCAGCGAGCCACCTCCCCGCTCAAAATGAAGAACTTCTTCCAGAGGACGTGTTGGCACCAGCTTCGCAGAGACTCGCCATCTGGACCCAGAAGCAATCTGCCAAAAGTCCCCTTGAATTCATGCCCGGACGAACCGGCGCAATAGACACCCTGCCCCCGCGGGGGGGAGCCTCCCTGGTGGGCTGGCATCTACTTCCGAGCTACGGCCCGTATCGTAGGCCGTTCCAGAGAACCCTTTTTCAGTAGGAGTGACGGCTCTTCCTCCGGATGCTCCCCATAAGGGACAGGAACCCTTCCCTTACCCTTCCATACGCCACCTACACGTTGATAGCGATAAACGTGGCAGTCTTCCTCCTCGAGCTTCTTCTGGACGCTGAGGGCCAGCTTGACTCCTTTCTCTACAGGTGGGCCCTCATACCCAAAGAGGTGCTGGCGGGCAGGGGGCTCGAGACGGTTCTTACGAGCATGTTTCTCCACGGAGGATTTATGCACATCTTTGGCAACATGCTCTACCTCTACATATTCGGCAACAACGTGGAGGACGTGTTCGGGCATGTTGGGTTCGTCGCCTTCTACATCTTCAGCGGGACCTGCGCCGCACTGCTGCACATGCTCCTCACGACCAGTCCGTACACCCCCACCCTAGGCGCAAGCGGGGCCATAGCCGGCGTGCTCGGAGCGTACCTACTATTCTTTCCGACGGCTAGGATAGACACAATTGTCTTCTTCTACTTCATTGTAAGGTGGGTGACCATCCCTGCCTCAGTACTGCTGCTCTTCTGGTTCGTAATGCAACTCTTCTCTGGCGTCGTCTTCAGCATAACAGCGGCTGCTAGTGGCGTGGCCTACTTTGCCCACGTTGGCGGCTTCATCACAGGGCTAGTCCTCGCCCTCCCATTTCGCTCACGCGCGAGGTCTGGGTACGTACCCGAGCCTTCCTTCCCCGGAATGGAAGAGGAGTACTGGTTCTAGACAAACTCCTTCCAGTAGGCGACGCTCTTCTCCAGGTCCTCCAGCACCTTCTCCTCCTTCTCCTCAAAGGCGTGGATTATCTCTAGCATCAACAGGACGCTCTTCGCGCCGGACTCGTCGATAGCCTTGATAAGCTTCTCGGCCCTGATTATCCCCTTCTGGTTGTACTCCGGCGTGAAGGGCCAGTGTCTATCCATCTTCCCATCGGTCTGCTGGACGTGCATCACCGGCGACATGGGAGCCAGCTCCCGAACCCAGTGGTACGTGTCCACATCCACGCCCGACCGGTCCCAGGCACACTGGTGGCCGGTGTCGATGCAGAAGGCAATGGGAACACCGGATCGCCTGTTCGCCCTGACGTACAGCGACTTTGCATCCGCCACGCTGCTAGGAGGTTCGCGAGAGATGGGCATGGGCTCCCAGAGGAGGAACTCCTGGCCGAGCCTTGCTGCTAGCTGGGAGAGGTGCTGCAACGACTCGATCAGTGTGTCGAGGAGGAAGCGCCTCCTCTCTTCGTTCTCGAAGTCCTTGCAACTCATCGCGGCGACGTGCCCGCCAGTTCCCTTGGCACCAACCTCCTTCGTCATCTCCACGGCTGCCTCGTACCAGTCGAGGGCATCAGACCTCATGGCGGGGTCCGGGTGCATAAGCAGATTGTATGAGTATGCACCGAGCCCCGTGAAGGTGCTGTTGACCTCTAGGCCGTATGCCTTCGCAGCATCTCTTATCTCGCCGCTCTTCTTGAGCCGGACGAGGCGTCGGACCCTAGGGTCGACCAAGTCGAAGGAGAACTGGACCAGGTCTAGATCCAGTTTGGATCCGACTATCTCGGCCCAGTCCTCGGCCTCCGGCCACCTCTTCACTGCGAAGCAGTTGTTGATTCCTAGTCTAAGCTTGGCCAATCCATCACCGCCCTGGATTCTGTCTGCAGCGCCTAATATGGTTTCCCCGGAAGTTTCGTTCGAGAACCAAAGTTAAGAGTCCGAGCCTCCTTCCGGCTCTGTGCACCTTGAGCGAGGAGCGACCTACCTTGCAAAGGGGCCTCTAAGGATCCAATTGCACGCGGGAGAAGTTGAGTCCAGGGGCATACGCTTCTCCTCAGACGGCCAGCCCATCGTAGTCAAGGCGTGGGAGTGCTTCGACCTAACGGTAGTCGAGGACTGCGAGGCCTGGATTACCGGGAACGGGGGGCTACAGCGGGTCCAGAGTGCCTACCCGGATCCCTGGATAAGCTTCCTAGAAGACCTAACTAGCCGCGGGAAATCCACCGTCGTGTTCCTCGGAACATCCGACACCGGCAAATCCACGCTCTGCACGCTCGCCCTAAACGCGATTGCGAGGACCGGCCGGCCCGTCGCCCTCGTTGATTCCGACGTCGGCCAGTCCGACGTCGGTCCGCCCACCACCGTCGGGCTTGGAGCCTCAACAAGCCCTGTCCCAAGGCTGTCGGAGCTGAAGCTTCTCGATGCGTTTTTCGCAGGTGATACCTCTCCTGCCTACTGCCTGCAGGAGGTGATCTGGGGAACTGGGGAGATGGTAAGGGAGGGGAGAAGTCGTGGCGGGTGGCTTCTAGTAGATACGTGCGGCCTGTGCACGGGGAGTCTAGGGCAATACCTGGTTCGCCAGCTCATAGAGGTGATAGAGCCCGATCTCCTAGTCGCCCTCCAGAGGGGGGACGAACTTCGCTACCTTGGGGACTCTCAAAGCGTCATCTACCTTCCCCCTCTGCAGACCTCTGGAAAAGATGTGGAGTCGAGGAGGGCTTTCAGGCTGAGCCAGTACCTCTCGTGGCTTAGGCTCTCCAGCAAGAGAACGTATGATCTCTCAAGGATAAGGGCCGAGGGGTACCTGGCCAGGAGGCGTGGGCAACATTGCCCCGGCGCCTCGCTCCTCGAGTCATCCAACCTGTCGCCAGAGGATCTCGAAGGCCTGAGGGGCGCCATCCTCGGCCTCCACAGCGGCGACAGGTACGTCGATCTGGGAATAATGCACTCTGTCGACCCCGAGGCCGGGACACTGACAGTCACCACCAACTGCAAAGAGCCGATCAACAGGATCATCGTCGGAAACCTCACCCTCTCGGAGCACGGCGAGAGACGCATCTCAAGGAGAATGGCCGCTGGGCGTAGAGGCGGATTACTCCAAGGCCCGTGAGATCTTTATAGCCCCTCCATGCCGTTGGCTGGCATGGAGCCGCCGAACGTACTGCTCTTCACCACAGACCAGCAGAGAGGCGACCACATCGGGCTGGCAGGACACCCTCTCGTAAGGACCCCCCACCTGGACACCTTCGTCAAGCATGGGGCCTACTTTCCCAACGCCTATACGGAGATTCCTTCTACAACTGGAGCTAGACGCTGCCTGCTAGCCGGGCAGGGCAGCTATGTCTGCGGCCTCGTGGGGTATGCCGCCGTCGAGTGGGAGGAGAGAAACACGGTTGCACAGGTACTCGCGGACAACGGCTATCACTGCATAAACGTTGGCTGGCGCAACCTCCACCCCGCGAGAAAGCTATTCGGATTTCATCACGTTATCTGCAACGAGCACAGAGAGGGAGAGGACGACTACCTGGATTGGCTCAGGCAGCAGATCGGAGGTGACGCCGACGAGCTGGGGGGACTTGACTGGAACGGCTGGCTCGCCCGGCCCTGGCCCCTTGAGGAGAGATACCACCCTACCGTGTGGACCACCAGCGTCGCGATAGAGCAGCTGAAAAAGAGGGATCCGACCCGCCCGTTCTTCATGTGGGTCTCGTACCATAGGCCCCACTCTCCCTACGACCCGCCCAAGGCATTCTGGGACATGTACATACACAAGGAGCTCCCCCCTGTGCCCGTGGGGGACTGGGCCAAGAGACACGATGTCGAAGGCCCTCCCGACATTGCCGCGTGGCGCGGAAGACTGCCACCCGACCAGGAACATGCCATGAGGGCCGGATACATGGCGACCTGCACTCACATAGACTTTCAGCTCGGCCGCCTGATGCGCCACCTAAGGACAATGGGCTTGCTCTCCAACACCCTGATCATCTACGTCTCGGACCACGGAGACATGATGGGAGATCACCTCCTCCACCGCAAGACATACGCCTACGAGGGATCGGCCAGGATCCCATTCGTCATAAGGTACCCGGATGGAATTGACCTACCCGCGGGTGTCTTCCGAAACGTGGTGGGCCTGCAGGACGTCATGCCAACCATCCTGGAGGCGGCTGGGATCGAACCGCCGTCCTCGGTCACCGGGATGAGCGTCTTCGATGCCATCAGGGGGCGGCCCTGGAGGGAGTACATTCACGGCGAGCATAGCCCGTGCTACTCCGCCGAGGAGGCCATGCACTATCTCACCGACGGGAGGCGGAAATACATCTATTTTCCCGCCGACGGCAGGGAGCTCTTTTTCGACCTAGAGAAGGATAGGATGGAGCTCCACGATCTATCCCGTGACCCGTCGAGACGTGGCGAGGTGCAGCTGTGGCGCAGGAGGCTAATCGAACTCCTAGCACGTCGCGGCGACGGATTCTCGGATGGAAAAAGGCTCTTGAAGAAGGACTGGTGGCCCGCCGTCGTTGGTGGGCCTGAGAGGGGGTCCAACGCGTAGGTTACCATCCCAGCAGCATCCATACACAGTTGTTCGCCCAGTGAGCCGCCACCGCTCCCCACAGACTTCCAGTCTTCTCCACCAACAAGCCCATTATCACCCCGAAGAGAAAGGCAGCGGCAATTGCAGTCGGCGGGTTGGGATAGTGTACGGATGCGAAGAGTACTGCCTGGTAGATGCAGGCAGGCCAGATGCCGGAGGACTCTCTTGCAGACCTGTAGAAAAGGCCCCTGAAGGTTACCTCCTCTAGCAGCGCAACTATCGCTGAGAGACTCAAGACCCAGACGAAGGCGCTCCACCAGGTTGTGGGCAGGGCCAGGGAGGCTTCTCCTGAGAGCTTGTCCAAGAAGCCGAAGGGGAGGCCGAGGCAGAGTCCTATGAGTGCAGGCCTCACGGCACGTCTTCTGTGCAGGCCCACCCAGTCTAGCCCCAGGAGCCGAGAGGCGAGGTAGAGGATGGCCGTGGCAGCCACGGCCTCTTGTAGGTGATACGAGACCAAGCCGGACGGGTCTAGGCCTGCAGACACAGAGAAGATGATCGACCTCAGGTAGATGGAGACGTATAGAAGGCTGTTGGCTAGGCAGAGCCTGAAGGCCCCCGGAGATTCTATGAAGAGGGCTGGCGAGACCAGCCAAGCAACGGATATTGCTAGGAACAGTCCTGGAGCCCTCGAAACAAAAGTCATCGAGAGAGGGACCGAAATGGACGAGACTAGGAGAATCAGCAAGAAACGGTCAGGCTTCATCTAAACACTCCCCGGCCCGCCCAGAGACCTGAAAAAGATTACGAGAGGGGATACCGACCGAGTCTTCTTATCTCTCGAAGCATCGCTGCATAGTTCTCGAACTTCGTCCCCACCAAAAGGGAGTGGCTCGAGGCGCATATGAATCTCCCACCGGGCGCACACTTCGATATCGCCTCCCGGGTCAGCCTGACCACGGTCTCCACGCTCCCGCCTGCCAGCTCCTCGCAGGGAACACCGCCCCATAGCGTTATCTTGTGTCCGTAGAGCTCCTTCAGCCTTCCTATCTCCATTCCAGCGGTCTGCTGGATGGACTGGTACGCGTCGTAGCCCGCCCGGACGAATAGATCCATGATCGGCCAGTTGTTCCCGCAGGAGTGTTTGATTATCTTCAGACCTAGGGAGTGGGCCGCTTCGCACTGTTTCTTCATCGCAGGGAAGAAGAGCTCTTCGATCACCCTCGGCGGTAGGAACGTGCCCTTATTGTAGCCATAGTCGGCACCGGGTGCCAATGCGTCGATGCCCTCCCTGGCGAAGACCCTGTCGATGAATATCGCCCTCTTCAACGAGACCTCGACGGCCTTCTTGACAACCTCCGGATGGGTGATGCAAAGCTTGATCCCCCTCACCAGGCCGCCTGGAAGGGCTATGGACCCGTCAGGACTCCTTGCGAAGATGAAGTGTGTGTCTCCCAGCTCGGCGACGACGTATCTGACCAGCTCGAGCATCGAGTCGTCTATCTCGGGCTCCTCGTAGTAGAAGTCGTCCACCGTGAACTCGCCGTTCTCGTCAGCCCTGCGAACGCAGATCAGATTCTCGCTTGCCTCTGCCAGCCTAAAGACGTTGCCCTCCGAGTCCCTCCACATATTCGGTCCGATCCTCTTCGGCTTCTCTATCCGGTCGTACCTGCTAGGAACCAGGACGACCGGAACCATATCCAATCCCATCTTGAGGGTGAACTCCACGATGTCCCTCTTCTGGCTCTCGACGACTTCATCCCTTTTGCCCGACCACAGAGCCTTGACCTCCCTGATCTTTGCCCTCCAGTACGTCCGCCTCCCGAGGGCCGCCTCCACCACAGGATAGTCGGTGGCGAACTCCCCCGAAGGAATCCGGTCGGGCTCTCCTCCCCTCATCGTTTCAAGGACCCTCTCCTTGGGCGTCAACGGGGAGGCCGCGGAGGGCGAGGAGAAAAATGTCAAGTACAGGTGGCGGTGGCCAGGTCCCGTCACTCTCCCGAAAGGATATAGACCACTTATATGGCAGAGAGAGAATGAATTAACATGAGGCGGCCTTTCTCGATCGTCGCCGTGCTCTTCGCATCTCTTACACTCACAGTGCTCCTCTCCGGTTGTGTGGAGAAGTCCAACGAGACAGCGGAGATAAGGGCTGTGGTTACAATTCTGCCGCAGAAGGAGATGGTCGAAGCAGTGGGAGGCGACAAGGTTGTAGTCACAGTGATGATCCCGCCGAACCAGAGCCCTCACACCTACGCGCCGACTCCAAGCCAGATGGTCGAGGTTTCGAAGGCGGACATCTACTTCATGGTCGGCAGCGGGATTGAGTTCGAGACGGCCAGGATGGATCAGATCAAGGCCCAGAACCCAAAGATGAAGGTGGTGAACTGCTCGGCCGGGATCAAGTTGATGGAAACCGTTGGACCCGAGGGAGCTACGAAGGACCCCCACGTCTGGCTTTCCCCGAGAAATGCAAAGGTGATGGTGCAGAACATCTACGATGCCCTTGTCGAGCTAGATCCACCGGACGCCGAGTACTTCAAGCAAAACCTCCAGGAGTACACCTCGAGGCTGGACGCCCTAGACCGGGAGATGCGTCGGCTGTTTGAGGGGAAGGCGAACCAGTCCTTCCTGGTCTACCACGCCGCCTGGGCGTACTTCGCCAGGGACTACGGACTCAGGGAGATGGTGATAGAGGAGGCAGGAAAGAAGCCAGGCCCAGCCGGCGTCGCAAAGATAGTCGAACAGGCGAAGAGGAACGGTATTCACGTTGTCTTCGTCTCCCCGCAGTTCGACCAGTCTAGCGCAAAGGTCATCGCCCGGGAGATCGGGGGAAGAGTCGTGGCAGTCGATCCCCTCGCCGAGAACTACATCGAAAACCTCCGCTCCGTTGCCCACAGCCTTGCGGAGGGTCTTGGCACTTGACGCACCCCTTCACGGGACCCTTTCACGGGAAAAGCTATTCAACACAAAGACCGATTATCAAAG
>CAYWSC010000072.1:0-8313 GCA_964460695.1 Hadarchaeota archaeon (SeqCode) | reverse complement strand
GGTACAAATGCGGCGACCGCCCCCACGAGCAGGCTCACAGAACGTGAAGGGTCGTAAGATGTTGAAAATGTTTGCCAGTTTTCCGCGATGTCTGTCGAGAACAACGCAGTAGATTCCACGATATTCGGAAAAGCGCTGCGAAGTTCTGTCGAATCCTTCCACCGGTTGTGCGTACGTGAGGACTCGGTGGCCGGGCAGAAGGTGCGTTATAGTTATCTTCTAGGAGCCCGTCTCGTTGCCGGTTGACATGACGGGAGGAATCTACTCGGTTAGCGGGCCTGTGATGGTGGTTTGCGAAGACGAGGTACTTAGAAGCCTTGTCCGGAGGCAGCTTGAAAGCTACCGGATCGAGGTTGTGAGCGTTGAAGCAAGGCTACCTGACAAGATCCCGCCTCAGACTGCGAACGTGATCTATCTATCGGATGAGGTGAGCCTGTCGTTTTGCGAGCTTTCTCCACCGTCCAGCGCGGATGGCTTCAACTTGAGTAAGGTCCAGCACGAAGGTGTGAACTACTGGTTTGTTTGCTCTAGGTCTGCCAGGGGCAGGTATTATGGCTTCATGAAGTTTCTAGATGGAGCTGACGACGTACAGGAGTCTCCCTCCTTTGCGTTGAGAGGACTAGTGGAAGGCTTCTACGGTCAGCCCTGGAGCTGGGAGAACCGAAGTGAGATCGTCGATCTGATGTCCGGGCTGAAGATGAACATCTATGTCTACGCACCCAAGGACGATCCCCTTCACCGATCCAAGTGGAGGCAGAAGTACGACGCGGGGACGATGGAGAAGTTCAGGCATCTCGCCTCTCAGTGCTCCGAGAGGTTCGTCGACTTCTGCTACGCTTTGAGTCCCGGCCTCGACGTGGAATACGGGAACGAGGAGGAGGTTGAAAGGGTCTGCGACAAGTTCAAACAGTTCGCTGAAATCGGAGTGAGGGTCTTTGGCCTCTTCCTCGACGACGTTCCTCCTCTTCTAGGCCACCGAGACAAGGAGAGGTATGGATCTCTCGCCGAGGCGCAGACACACTTTGTGGAGTCGGTCTACCGCAGAGTCGGAGAGCTCTGCGACGATGCAAGGCTAATATTTTGTCCTACGGTCTACCACGGATCGCCCCAGAGCGAGTACCTCTCCGAGATATCGGTTATTCCCAGAGAGGTGGGGATCCTGTGGACCGGTCCAGAGGTCTGCTCGCGCAGGATTGGCAGTGCCCATTTGAAGGAAGTCTCCCGCGTGCTTAGGCGAAAGCTGATCATATGGGACAACTACCCCGTGAACGACTACGATCCGCATCGGCGCAATGTCAACGCGGTGAGGAACAGGGATCCCGACCTGTCGGATTACTGCGAGGGTTTCCTAGTGAATCCGATGAATCAGGCCCACGCGAGCAAAGTGGCAATATTCACCTACGGGGAATTCCTGTGGAACTCTCGTGAGTACAGGCCCGATCTATCGCTGGAAAGGGCCCTCGACTACGTCTTTGGAACGGATCTCTTGCCGTACGCGAAGGTGCTGGTGGATAACCTTGAGGATCTGCTAGACACCTCCCCCGCTGCGATAGAGCCGGCTATCGATGCCCTTGACGGCGGGGACGAGCTGGATCTTGAACTTGCCAGGGCTCGGTTCGAAGAGCTGGAAGAGGTTGGAAGGCTGCTGGAGGGGCTAGAAGACGAGGAGCTTTTGGAGGAACTTAGGGAACACATAGAGAAGCTTTCTGACATCGGGACGCTTGGACGCTTGCGAGTCGAAGAAGAGATAATCTCTAGAAAAATATTGAGAAACACAGCTAGGGTTCTCTCCCCGGACCTGGTCCGCCGGCTAATCCGGTAGTCCGCTATGCTAGTAGTCTGCAACGTAGGTCTTCGGGGTATAGCCGATGCGTTCGCTTGGGAACAACTCCTTGCAAATCTCGTTCACCGCTGCGACCAACCTAGGCCTGCAGAAGACTGTGAATGACCATATCGCCGTGTACTGGTCCTCCACGAAGTCCAGGCCGCGGGATATGGAGCGTCTATGTCTGTTAAGCCTGTCGACGACCCCCTCCTCGTCCACCGCGAACACCCTTGCTTCCTTCATGGCCCCCAGGTCGGGGCAGTGAATAATCACGTCTCCCTCTTGCGCTGGAAAGCCCATCTCGTTGAGCCGCGAAACGATCTCTTCCTCGGTTTCGCTTCGTACCCTACTTGGCCTATTGTAGTTCGAGATCAACTGGTCCCTTCTAAGCTTGTCTATGTCGTCAGAACTCAGGACGAAGGCCCTCTTGTATAGCCGTCTGTACCTCACCATCGTTGCGAGCCGGGAGGAGGCATCGCCCCCAGTATCGGGGTTGGATAGCTCCCTGATGAGGCTCCAGTCGTCCATCCAGAGGAGCCTGCGAACATCGAACCCGCTTCGGATAGCGAGCTCAAGGCTCTTGGATATCATAGCGCCCGAAGCCTGCTTTGCATGGTGGTAATAAACCCGCTCGGTGAGGAAGTACCTCATCCTAAGCAGGTGGAGGATTTCGGATCGCGCATCGTGCCTGATCATGTGCTCCTTGCCTAGGTTTACTGCCAAGACCATCTTTGTGGTTCGTCCCACATCCACCTCTGCGACGGTGAAATACCTGAGGACGCGGTCGTCGTAGTCTTGTCTCAGGCCGGTGAAGTACGAGTCTCTACGAAGGTAGTCGAGGAGGTCAGCACTCACCGAGTTGTTTACTATCTCGACCAGCCAGGGCTGCGGATGATCTATCTCGGGATCTTTGCTGGAGAGGACAGCCCTGATAGGTCGATGAAGACCCATGTCTTTGAGGGCATCGCCCAGCTCCCCGTCTCCGAGGAACTGATCCAGCCTGCTGCCCGAGTCGTGGCGAGGGAGGATCTTTCTCTCGTCCTCGAAGGTGTGGCCGAATGGGACGTGTGTCACGTCGTGGAGGAGAGAAGCGCACGAGACGACCAAGCGGCTTTCGTCGGATATCTCATGTCCCATTTCTGAAAGAACATCCATTATTCTCTTTGCGACTGCCATGGTTCCAATTGAGTGGTCGAACCTCGTGTGGACAGCTCCCGGATAGACCAAGTAGGCTGTGCCGAGCTGTTTGATCCCTCTTAGCCTCTGGACCTCCCGGGTGTCTAGGATCTCTTTCTCCTCTTCGCCGAACTCTATGTCCCCCCAGACGGGATCTCTAACGATCAATCCAACCGACCTAGCCGCGCGTCTCGGGTATATCCATTTTTCCCATCGCCACCTTGTCTTGGCACAACCACGAGTCGAAAACCTTTCAAGGGCAGAGGACAGGATGGGCTTGTGGAGCGAACGGTAGGTGGCATTGATCTTGTCCTGGCACTGAGGGGCGCGCTAGTTGCTCTCGCCCTACATTTTTTCCTATTCTTGGCCCTTGATGGAAAAGGGATGTTGGTCCTGGGAACAATGAACCTAGGATCTACCTTCATAGGGGGACTCTACTCGGCTAAGAGAGCTAGGTCGATGAGGATCCAGCACGGGGGTATGGCAGGGCTCTTCAAGGGGATCATAGATCAATCGCTGATAGGCCTCCTAGGCGGGCGTCCAAGTCTCCTTGGAGCTGCGGTGTCGGCAGTCTTCGGTGCACTGGGAGGGGCCGGCTGGGAGGTGCTTCGGAGAGCCAGACAGGTTGGCTGAGCTAGCGCAGCACTCGTCTATCTCTACTCCTCTTCATGTTCCGACCAGGGCCCCACGATCGCCGTGACAGATCTGTCAGGGTTAATGAACTGTTCGGAGACTCTGCGAATGTCCTCCCTCGTGACGGCCCGGACGAGCTTTCGATATCTCCGCAGGTAGTCCAGCCCTAGGCCGTGAACCTCAATCTCCTGCATTATCCTCGCTGCTCCCCCCGTTGTCTCTAGTGCGAGTGAGAGGGACCCGACCTGGTTGGTCAGGGCATCGCTGTACTCGCGCTTAGTAACGAGTTGCCTTCCCATCTTGTTCATTTCTGATTCTAGGGATTCGAGGGCCCTAGCCACATTCTTCGGGTTTACGCCCACGCTGGCCAGCCAGTAGC
Source organism: Hadarchaeota archaeon (SeqCode) (assembly GCA_964460695.1). Taxonomy (GTDB): domain Archaea; phylum CAYQAE01; class CAYQAE01; order CAYVLA01; family CAYVLA01; genus CAYWSC01. The sequence continues at coordinate 4,300 of CAYWSC010000072.1, read as the reverse complement.
CAGTTCCTATCTGTGCAACATAGGAGCTGGTGGCGTAGTAGGCGAGCCCCTGTCTGTCGCGGATGGCCTTTCCGAGCCTTCCCATCAGGCCTATCTGACCGAGGATGACGTTTGCCGTCGACAAGGCGTAGTAGTCTGGATGCGACCGGGGGACTGCAGGGCAGACAGAGACGATGTCCACCTGGGTCTTGTGTGGCATTGGAACGATTTTCCTAGTGCCCTCGCTAAGGACGGGAGAGCAGTGGGGCATCTGGGGGGCGTGAGTCTGCTCCGGCCAGTCACGAGACAACCGATCCAGATTGTCGCGGAGGGCACTCAGTTTCACCGGGCCAGAGGCGGCTGCTACGCAGTTTTCGGGGGAGAAGTGTCTACGCCAGAAACCAACGATGTCTTCTCGCGTGATCGCTTTGATTGAGTCGACATACCCACCGGGATCATGGTGGTACGGGTTGCCGTCTGGGAACAACGTTTCCCTCGCGACTCTCTTCGCGACCGATAATGTGTTGTCCTCCCTTTCCATAATCTCTGTGAGGAGAATACCCCTCACCTTTTCGACCTCAGACTCCGGAAACAGCGGTCTCTGGAGGCAGTCAAACGCTATCTCCATTACTCTGCCTAGAAATCTCGGCGTAGATCTGATGGAGCAGCTAGACAGCTCGTCTCCGCTCGCGAAGCTGATGGTGCTGCCCGTCGATTCAACCTCGCGGATTATCTGGCGATGAGTCCGAGTCTCACTTCCCCTGATGAGCATTTTGGCCACGAACCTGGACAGGCCCGGTCTGCCCGGAGGGTCGAAGACGGCCCCCGCCCGGAAGCAGATCCTAAGCGATACCGCCTCGGATTCCGGACGAGGGTTGACCAGGAGGACGATGCCATTCTCAAGGGCCGCCCTTTCGATCTTGAACAACGTTGGAGATGTCATTCGTCGTTCCCCCTCGTCGGGATAAACATGCCGACGGTCCTGTTGCTTTCGTGTAGGTACTTCCGTGCAACCACCCTGACCTGTTCTGGGGTGACCCTCCTCAGTTCGTCTCGAAGAGTCGCAAGGTACTTGTAGCCAGTGCGGGTCTCAAAGCTTCCGAGCAGGTAGGCCTGGGCCGTCACGCCGTCCGTTGCATAAGAGAACTGGGCCTCCGTCTGGTTGAGGGCCATTCTCATCTCCGCCCTGGTAGGCGGCCTTGAGCATATCTTGTCTATCTCCCTCAGGAGAACCTTCTCTATCTTGGTCGCGCTGACACCACTTCGGGCGACGGCGAAGAATACGAGAAGGTTGGGGTCCTGACACTGCATAAAGACAGAGTAGGCATAGGCTGCAACCCCTTTTTCAACCAACGCTCGATACAGCCTTCCACTCCGCTCGAATGTGGGCCCCGACTTCACGGCCTTTGCCCCGCTCATAACCGCGTCCAGGAGCATCATCGCGTAGGCATCTTCGTGGGAAATACTCGGGGCGTGGAAGGCCATCATGAGGTACTCTGCATTTCCAGGCCTCCTCACGGTTACCCTTCTCTCAGCCATTTGAGTGGGCTCTTCGGGGACGTTTATCTTCGGAGCACGACTTGGAGGGATGGGGGAGAAAAGCTCGTCGATCCTCCGGAGCGCGACGTCTGGGTCGAACCTTCCCACGAGAACAAGCGTTGCATTGTCGGGTGCATAGAACCTCCGATAGTAGGAGTAGAGGTCGTCCCTAGTCATCCTCTCTAGATCAGATCTCCATCCTATTACCGGCTGGCCGTAGGGATGGGCCCTAAAGGCCGCAGACAGCACCTCTTCTTCTAGGAGATAGGCAGGGTCGTTCTCGTTCCCCTCCCTCTCAGATATCACCACCGTCCGCTCCGCCTCAACCTCCTTCGGGTCGAAAACCGCGTTCTGCATTCTGTCCGCCTCGATTCTAAGTGCCAAGTCGAGCTGTCGTGGCGGCAGCGTCTCAAAGTAGGCGGTGAAGTCTTGTGACGTGAAAGCGTTGAAGATTCCGCCATGCTTGGTGAGAAGCCGGTCGATCATGTCCTTCGTAAAGGCCTTGCTGCCCTTGAAGAGCATGTGTTCGACCCAGTGGGAGATACCCGTCATCCCGGGGGACTCGTATCTCGATCCGGCCCGATACCAGACCCAGTTGCTTATCGCGGACGAATTTGGAATTCTCTTGAGGAGGACCTTTAGCCCGTTCTCAAGGGTATGCTCGGCGACGTTTTCTAAGAGCGAAGTCATGGATTCAGCGGGACGGAGAAGAGGCGTCGAAGAAAAATATTCGTCTCCTAGACTAGACACCTTCGTTCTCCCAGAGGTAGAAGTCCAGAGGAAGCACGGACTCGATGAACTGAGCTCGCTCTGGGAGCGGCCCTACGACGGAGGGTCCAAGCGGGCCGAAGAGAAATGCGGCCATCGATCCGGGCGACAGCGACACAACCCCCTTGCACGACGAGCCTGCTCGGTCGTGGACAGAGACCGACTCTCCGGTGAATTCGACGGATACCTTCTGCTCTCCTCCAACATCTCGAACAGCTAGGCAAACCCGCCTCTCGCCCTCCAGGCCGAGGGAGGAGAAGCGTTCTGCCATTTGGTCAGCAAAGACCTCCAAGGTTTCTTTGAGGTTCAGCAGCCTGATCATTCTGAGGGGAGAGATGTGGAAGCCGCTGCTCAGCGACCAGGCGCGGCGGCTGAGGTGATGGCCGAAGGGGAGCGATACGGAGAGGGCTTCTGTGCCAAGGTCGCACAGGTGCTGGACAAGGAAGTGAAATCCATCTTCGCTTCCAGCCACCTCGACTATCTTCACGTATTCCGCCGACCGCTCCACGACTGCGTAGCACTCAAGCCTATCTCCAAAGGCGCACAGCCAAGTCTCCTTCCCAAGCCTTCCGAGAAGGGCCCTGTGGAGGGCCTCGTCTCTCCTCAGACCCCAGCCCTCTTGGTTATGCAGCGTCAAGGTCGAGGTCAAGTTCGCCTGGGTGGGTTCGTACGGCAAAGCGACGAATCCCTCCGGTGGGGCGGTGGCTGAAAGCGACCTCTTGGTGATTCTGTACACACATCTGCGGCCGGCATTCTCCCATCCGAACCGGCGGTATCGCTGAGTGTCGCCACCGAGATCGGATATCGCAAAGCCCTGCGTACGCATGTAGGCAATTGCGTACCTGAGGAGCTTCGTCATGAAACCTCTTCCCCTGTAATCGGGGTGGGTGCAGACGCCGCTTATGCCGCCAACCCTGAGAGTCTTCGACCCAACCATAACGGACTGGTCAACGCAGATCACTTGACTGACTATCCTCCCCCCATCCCTTATGACAAAGGGTGTGGAGTTGCTCATGAAGCAATGCGGCCACCTGGGAAGCATCCCGCCGGCGTCCCTATCCTTTGGAAAGCATACCTCGGATAGTTCCACTAATGACTCCATCTCGTCTCTGCTGGCCACCTCTGGTCCTCGGATCATTTCCCTCTCTCTCCTATGCGGTTCCCCGTTGCTTGGCTATCGTTCTCGCAAGCCTCTTGTCACCACAGCTCAAACAAGCTCCGATTTGGAAGTCCAGCAAGGCTCCCAGAGGATCTTCCTCGAATCCATCTCCAAAAACCTTGAGTTTGGTCGGGAGCGACTCATAGAGCCTTACGAGTCTAGCCAGATTGCCGGGGTGAGCCGCCGCATAGGCCTCCAGCCCGACGGCTACATTCCAACGCTCCAAGAAGGGATGCGTCGATCTTGATATCTCCCAACTCTCGTTGTCAGCGTATTCATTTCCCTGGAATCCCTCCCTTCCGAGGAACCTCTCCACCTGCTGACGCAGCTTGAGTTCGTCGAGACACGCTGAGTCTGGCGCCGTGGATTTGGCAAGGTTGAGGAGAAAGGGCATCTCATCGAAGCGGTAATGGTACTTGGAGTGACCGCAGAATGGCTCGGGGTACCCCTCATCGAGCACCAAGATGGAGAACCTCTTGGTCATATCGAATGTGGCCTCTATCGGACAAATCTTGGCCTTCTCCTCCGCGGAGAGCTCACTGTGGGCCTTCTGTATGGTGGGAGAGTCCCTCGGTACAAAGAACGTCTGGATCGACACGTCGCGCGGAGATAGAGACTCCAAGAGAGTTTTCCGCTCCTCTGGGGCTACGAGTTCCTCCATGTCAAAGGTGAACCCCTCAGGCCAGATGCCCTCCGGCGGGTCTTGGACAAGGGTTGGAGAGAACTGGTTGATTGGGACGAGCACGTCAGCCGTGCTGCACACGACCAAGGTCTGGCAGGTGACGAGATCCATGGAGTATACAGGGCTAAACAACTGCCACCCCTGTCGATCTGTTCTTCCCGCCTTCTCCGTCT
>CAYWSC010000071.1:0-8405 GCA_964460695.1 Hadarchaeota archaeon (SeqCode) | reverse complement strand
GGCCTGCTCGGTCCCTACTCGAAGCCCGGCTCGTACACCTTCACCATCACGGCCCAGGACCTTGCCGGCAACACCTACGTCTCCCGGGCCCTCCCCATGTTTGTCAGGCAGGATGTGGTCAGCGACCTCCGCTTCGACCCAGCTGCTCCCCTCCTTGGCGAGGACGTAACCGTAAGCTGCAGGGTCCTCGGGGACACCCCGGAGGCCTCGGTGGACCTCATCGCGCCGGTGGGCGGAACATACCTGCGCATACCGATGGCTCTGGAGGGGGAGAGGAGGGTCGCCGTTCTCACCGTCGACTCCCGGGGCGTGCTCCCCTTCTCGGTCGAGGCTAGGATAGGGCCGGCGACGTACAGGTCCCGGACCCACCGGATAGCGGTGGGCAACGGCATCTCCCTCAAAGTCGGCCGAACGCCTCTCTACCCGACCTCTAAAGATAACTTGACGATACACATCGACGCCAGAGACGCATCCCGGCTCCACACCGTCGTGCTGGAGTGGACCAACAGCTCGACTGAGACCATCTTCAGAAAGACCTGGTATCCCGCAGGGGCCAACTTCTCGGTGGCCTTCACGCCACATGGACAGAGGTCTGGAAAGTTCCGCTACCGGGTAACCGCCTACGGCTCCAGTGGAAAGGTCACCTTCCCCACGGAGAGCGACCAGTGGATACAGGTCTCCATATCACAAAACGTCTTCTCTCCACCCCAAATCGAGGATTACCAGCTGTCTCCCCTCGCCTTCTTCGACCAGTCCGGGCGTAGGTCCGACGAGTACCTCGTCGAGGCGAGGGTCTCCCTGCAAGACGAGGTGGGCATACTCAACGCCGAGATAGAGTACACTGCCGGATCCACGACGAGGACTGAGCCCCTCTTCCCCTTCCAGTACTGGCCGGCCGGGCCGACCTACCGCTGCTACCTGGGTCCCTTCCCCGTCAACCAAACCCTCTCGGCCAGGATAACGGCGACCAACCTAGCCGGCCTGAAGCGCTCGACGCCCTGGGTGAACTACACCTTGGTGGACGACACACCGCCTGACATATCGAGGGTGTACCACGACCCCCTCGACCCTTCACCCGACCAGGACGTGACCATCGGCTGTGAGGCCACCGACGACTCCGGGGTAAAGGAGGTCGTCCTCATCATCAACGGCACCCAGGGAGAGTACCGCGAGAGGATGGAGAGGTACGGCAACTCTTACACCCTCCAGATCCCGCCTATCCCCGCAGGCAAGGCCGTATCGTACAGGATAGTCGCGACGGACAACTACGGCAACCAGAACCAGACAAGCCTCTACACAGTTAGATCTAGGGACGAGAAGCCGCCTGTGATAGTCTCCGTCGTCCAGGTTCCGGCCGAACCCACCGACACCCAGACCGTCAACATAACGGTCACCCTTTATGATGACGAGGACATGGTTAGAAACGTCACGCTGCTCTGGTACCAGTACGAGTGGAGATCCATAACCCTGGACGGTGGAACAGGCCTCCTCGTCCGAACCTTCCATCTCAACGCCTCCGAACTCGAGCCGGGGATAGACGTCAGGTACAAGGTCGAGGCCTACGACCGCTCTGGGAACAAGGCGGTCTACCCGCGGATCGAACAGCACCACCCCGCGCCCCGGACCCTCTCCACGGGCCTCTCACGCCTATCCATCGGCCAGGCCGTCGAGCCGTACCTGACGTTCAGGGTGATCGACCGCACACCGCCCCGCCTCCTCGTCAAGTACTACCCGCAGCGGCCCAACCAGCTGCAGACCGTCTCTTTCTCCTTCGAGGCGTCGGACAACCACCTTCTCAGGAATCTGACCCTCCACCTCATGGTGGACGGCGTCTACACGCCGTACTTCAAGGTCGTCGGCCGCTCGGAATTCGAAGACGAGGTCAGCTCCGGTCCTCTCACCCCCGGTGGAACGGTCACGTGTTTCCTCGACGCGTACGACTACTCAGGAAACTACGCCCGCTATCCGCCGACCGGCAACATCTCCATACCTGTCTCCCGCCTAGAGTGGAAGGGCCAGTACGCCGAGGTTGACCCGAGGGTCAGCCTGGAGGTGGCGGCCCCCGCGGGGTTCTCCAAGGACATGGCGAGGCAGGGAGCGGGGAAGATCGTCTCAAGTATCAACGGCATACTCTTCATGACCTTCCTAGCCACCATAGCTGGGATAGGCAACATCGTCTACAGCTCGATATACAGATCGAGACGCGAGATAGGCATCCTCCGCACCCTTGGAGCCAGCAAGAAGCTCGTCATCCTGATCGTGGCCACCCTGACCACCGGTATGGGACTCGCATCAGGGACGGCGGGCTGTGCCGCCGCCTACCTGATCATGACGGCTCTCTCGAAGATGGGCGCTACGCTGGCCTGGGTCACCCTGAGGCCCACCTTCAACCCCCTCGTCTTCTCCGCCACCATAGGGGCATCGGTGTTTATCAGCCTCTTCGGCGGGCTGGTAGCCCTGTCAAGGCTCTTCTCGTACACACCGGTGGAGTCTATCCACGCCGTTGTCCCATCCCCTCCGAAGGAGGAGCTCCCATCCTACGTCGGCACAACGAGAAGATTCAGCACCAAGGTTCTCGCAGCCATGTTGATCCTGCTCTTCTCAGCCGCCCTCGTGGTGAGGATCTATCCCACGGTCATGACAGGCGAGCCCTTCGACCCCGACTCCTGGCTACACCTCAAGATAGCTAGGGATATCGCCACCGCCGGCCACCTCTTCATAAACCATGCATCGAGAGAGCTGGAGGCCGTCAGCGCCCTTCCAGGGCTCAACATCCTCCTGGTCTTTTCCCAGACGTTATGGGGCAGCACCCTCCTCCCGGCGAGGTTCTTGACCCCCATACTCTCCTCGGCAGGCCTGCTCTTCGCATTCGTCCTCGCCAGGAGGATCTCAAAGAGCTCGATCGTAGCGTGCTTCGCCACCATCACACTGGCCTTCGCAGGCTTCTACACGAACCGGGTTTCAGCCCTGACCAAGGAGGCGGTTGCCCTCCAACTCTTCCTGTTCTGCCTCTTCTTGGCCTATATGAGCCTGAACTCCGACAGGACGAAGTACAGGGTAGCGCTGCTGGTCTCCTTCGGCGTCCTCACCCTCCTGCACCACCTGACCTCGATATACTTCGTTCTAGCCTTCGCAGGTTACGTAGCCCTGACCAATCTGGCAGGCTACAGCCTAGGCGTCCTGGACATCTCCCGGGCGAGGCGGGATGTTGCGACGCTGGCCCTGCTCCTGTTGATATTCTTCTCTGTGATGTCGACCCTCGGCAGATACGAGACCAAGATATCGACGCAGGACGCCCTGCTCATCCTGTCGCTCTTCTTCCTCTGCATCAGCCTCCTCAAACTCGTCCTCGACTCCAACTTCATCATGAGGCACAGGGGTTCGGTGACCCTAGTCCTCCTCGTAGTCACCCTGATCCTCCCCCTCCTCTTCTACAAGGCCGGTCTCTTCTCCTATGCTCCATGGCAGGAGGTCCTGGACACCCTGGGCCCACATCTGGTCATACTGGGCCTTGCCGTTGCGGCTCTGTACCCCATCTCGATCTTGGCCCTCGAGCAGAAAACCTTCCTGGTGGCGTGGATCTCAACCGTCCTCCCATTCGTCCTGTTCGGCGTGATAAAGAGAAACGTATTCGGCTACATACTCCTCTTCAGAGACATATCCTACGGATATCAGCTCGCCGCGGTGATGGCCGGGATCCTTCTCGTATACGCGTACAAGCGCCTCGAGAAGGAGAGGCCCAACTTCCGACCCGCCCTCGTAGCGGCCCTGGCAGCCATGCTGTTCGCATGCAACCTGGGATTCGCATCGTACATGGGATTCCTGTCCAAGGACTATCAGAGGAAGGACCTGTACTATCCCAGGGAGGTATTGGCCGCCCTCCTGGTCAACTCAACCACCCTGAGGGGTCAGCTCGTCGGGGCCGACGAGAGGGCGAGGAGGCTGCTCTTGTACGTCACGGACGAGGATGGAGACCAGCTGACCACGTACGTCTACCTGGTCAGGATGGAGAAGTACCTGATAAACAGGCTGAGACAGCAGTTCGAGATGACCGATAGGCCCCTGACCCACGTCTTCCTCTACTCGGACATGTTTAGAGTCGGATTTGTCGACTCGGTTCTATTCAAGGAGATCAAGAGGCCGAAGCTGAATCGGTTCGAGGATGTCGTCTTTGACAACGGCGACGACTCCCTGATCTATGTTGCGAGGAAGGAGTGGCCATGAGGCGGTTTGCACTCAGAGTCGACATAGACACAATCCGAGGACTCGTCAAGGGAGCCCCCGTTGTGACTGAGATGCTCGACGAGCTTGGGATGAAGGCGACCTTCTTCGCGACAGTTGGGGTTGACAGGACGGCCAGAGCCTTCTTCCACTCCTCCAGGCTCAAGAGGCATGTGCGGATAAGCCCCCTGAAGAAGTATGGGGTATGGGAGATCGTCGGTTCCCTATTTGGCCTTGACTTCTCCAAACATCGCCAGAGGATAGTCAACCTCGAGAAGAAGGGCCACGAGGTCCAGCTGCACTGCTTCGACCACGTGGAGTGGGTCAGAGAGATAGAGCATGCCGATCTACACCAGACCGAGCATATGATCCGTAGGGGGATCGAGGCCTTCGAGTCGATGCTGGGAAGGAGGCCCACAGCATTCGCCGCTCCTGCCTTCAAGACAAGTCAGAGGGTCATCGAGATGGAGAAAAAGCTGGGGTTTCTCTACGCTAGTGACTACCAGGTCAAGGGAGACTGCAAGCCGTTCACACCCCAAGGCGGCGTCGTCCAGATACCTGTAAACCTCCCCCTCATAGAGGACCTCGTGGCGAAGGGTTGGAGCGACGCCAAGATCCTCTCCTCCCTCTCGGAGGGTTTCGCGGCCAACCGGATGTCAGTCATGTACATCCACCTCTGTTACGAACCGGTTCACAAGACCGAACTTCTCAGAAAGACCTTAGAGCTGGCCCTGGACAAGGCCGATCCGGTCACGTTCAAGGAGATATGGCGGGATTGGAGTCAATCAGGATAGTGCTCATATACGAGCTTGGCCCCGCTGACGATGGATCGTTCCTAGGGGGAATAGAGTCCCACATCCTCGGCCTCGCGAGGCAACTCTCTAGGGAGCACGATGTCACGCTTCTGACAGGGATGATCCCGGGCTCCAAACCGACCGTCCAGATGAACGGATTCCGCGTCGTTCGCTCCGATCTGCTCGGACTTGTCTCCAAGAGCTGGGATCCGACGACGCTTACCACCGCCCGCCAGCTGCTGTGCGCAGTCCCCTCCCTCTTCAAGGGGCTCGACATTCGTGCAGATATCTATCATGGCCACCTGTACGCGTCGGGGCTGGTGGGGCTGTCCCTCTCAAGGCTGGCCGGGGCATCCGCCGTAAACACGATTCACGGCTCGTACTATGACCACTGGCTTGAGATAACCCACTCCCGCGTTCGGGCTCGAGCATACCGATACGCCGAGCGTGCCCTCTCCACCTTCCTCGCCCACCACTGCGACGTCCAGATCCACACCGCGACGGACTTCGCAAGGAAGGTTGCCCGTTGGGGAGGGGAGCCCTCGAAAATGAGGATCATCCTCAACGGGGTCGACACCGAGAGGTTCTCCCCGCGCTCCTTCCAAGGGGAGTCCCCGCCGGTCGTCATGACCGTCCGCAGGCTCGTCCCGAAGAACGGGGTCGAGTTCCTGGTTAGGGCGGCTAGATACGTGAAGAGCAACGTGCAGTTCTGGATCGTGGGAGGCGGGCCCCAGAAGGCATATCTGGAGAGGATCGCTGATGAACTCCCAAGCGACAGCGCTGTCAGGTTCCTCGGCCCCATTCCGAACAGTGAGCTTCCCGACCTGATGTCAAAGGCAGCTGTCGTGGTCATCCCAAGCATAGTTGAGGCATCCAGCATATCGCTGCTCGAGGCAATGGCCATGGAGAAGCCCACCATAGTAACCGACATACCGGGAATCGACGAGGTGGCTAGCCCCGAGAGAAGTGTGATGGTTCCACCACGCAGCCCCGAGGCGATCGCTGAGGCGATAGACTATCTCCTCTCGAGGCCTGCAAGGGCCTGCAGGATGGGAAGGCGGGCCAGGAGATACGTAGTGGAGCACCGATCCCACAAGGCGATGTCCCTGCAGACCTTGAGGGCCTATCGCGACGCCCTGTCCGCCTAGGAGCCGGAGAGCAGTAGAAGGGCGAGGATTCCAAAAGATATGCCGAGGAAGATCCTAGGTGTCACCTTTTCCTTCAGCAGGGCGACGCAAAGCGCGGCGAATACCACGTTGCCCAGGATTATTATGAAGTTCAGGCCGACAATGGCAGGCACGTCGTGGGAGAGGAAGGCAAGATCCATCGCCAGGACCAGCAGCCCCATGGCCAGTATGATGTAGACATAGGGATTCGACGCCAAGGAGATTATGTAGGAGGGCCTGACCACCCCCGCGAGATCGGTCTCTTCAAGTCGGCTGGCGGCGACCTTGTGGAGGAACAGATTCACCCCGCTCAGCAGCCCGGCAAGGATGGCGAAGGCTATCAGTCTCTTCTCCAAGCTACCTACCCCGCACGTACGGTGGACACCTTCTCCGGGAGCTGTACCCTGCGGTAGACCCAGAGCCAGAAGACGAATATCCACCCTATGAAGAAGACGAATCCGAAGTAGTCGTGGAACGTCTTCATCGCGTCGAAGCCGACGTAGTAGGTTATCAGGGCGAGCACGACGATCCGAACGATGTTTGCAGAGTACGTCCCAACCCCTCCGATGACGAAGTACACCAGTCCCATCTTGCGGCTAAGACCACCCCTCAGATCGACAAGCATCATTGCGAAGAAGGCGAGGAAGAGGAAGGATGAGTGGATGCCGGAGCAGGCCTCGGTGACTAGAAGGGTGACCGGCGTGCTGTAGTCTGGGGCGCGGAGAACGATCTCATTCCCAGCACCGGAGAACGGCAGCCCTATGAGATGGAGGAAGGACCTGGAGAAGTACATCACCGTCCCCAGCCATGCTCTTCCAAACGCAGTGTTGAGGAGGAACTTGTCTAGACCTATGGTTATGAAGAAGTAGAAGACGAGGACGGGGGTGACGAAGAAGTAGAGCAGCTCCTTGTAGCGGATTAGGAACTCGTACTCCCTCGAGAGATACCGGTACGATAGGAAAAGAGAGGCGATGCCAACGAAGACCAAGACGCTTGCAACAGGGAGGGAGGCGTACCGCACCTTCTGGAAGAGAAGGTACGACGAGGCGGCGAAGCCGAGGTACATGTAGCCAATCAGCGCCCTTGGTGCGAGAGAGAGGCTCTGGCCGAGCCTGGAGAGGGAGCTCATCCAGGCCCAGACTCGGGCAGGCACCTAATAAATGGTGGCTCCTAGGCAAATAGATCCGGTCGTACAGCATAGAGGGCAACGATCGCCGTTAGAACGGGGAGGCCGAACACCACAGACAGCGGGATGTCCCTCCGTGGAAGGGTTCCAGCCGAGATTATCCTCTGTATGTCGCTCGGCGGCGCTAAGCCCTGTGACTGCATAAGGTACCCGACCAGCGATACCAGCGAGTTGTACTCAAGCGGCGGAATGAAGGGATAGGCCTGGCCATGTAGAAATACGTCGACCTCTCGGGGCCTCTTGATCCACCTCGTCGAGTTGACCGCGAGGAAGGCGTCCCTCACGCACAGAGCCTTGTCCCTCGTCCTGCCGAAAGCCCCCTTTCCGTCCAGGGTGAGCACGGAGCTGCCGACGATCATGTACGGCCTCCCGTGAACCGAGACGTAGAGCTTCTCCTCGAAAAGGTAGGAGGATCCCGAGACAACCGACCTCACCAGTATTAGGCAGACCACCACGACCGTCAGGTAGGTTGCGTCCCGCCACAAGTTGTCCCATCCCCTTGAGGGGTTAGACCTCAGGTAGACAAGCAGCATGAATGAAAGTCCCAGGCAGACGGCGGAGACCGTGACCGGGGGGTCGAGGAGGCCCTCCCCGAGCCTGAATCGCTGGCCAACCAGCTCCAACAAGTCGTGAAAGACGAAGAGGTTGAGAGAGGGGCCCTCGTCGAGCTTGTGGTCTCCGATAAACCGGGAGACCTGGGGAAAGGCAGCGAGGCACCCGATCAAGACGACAGCGACCAGAACCCTGGCAAGTCCGCATCTCGGCTCCCCCCTCCTCCTCTTCGGGAGTTCTACGAGAAAGTCTATCAGGAAAGCTGCCAGCGCCGCCCCGAAGAGGAAGTGCCCCAGCGGGTTCATCAGCCGCTCAGCTCGATAGACCCTTTAATTTCTTTCACCTCCGGACCTCTGGATGTTCGGCCAGTCGACCATCTGCCACTCCGAAGCGGTCGCTGGGATAACTTTTTATACTTGTTATCCTAACCTATTCCCATGGGCTCGACGATTGTAATAAAGGGCGTTGATGAGGAGTCGTACCGAA
>CAYWSC010000070.1:0-8414 GCA_964460695.1 Hadarchaeota archaeon (SeqCode) | reverse complement strand
CCTTGAGATCCACGTTCTGCATCCCCTCCTCTAGGTCGGAAAGCCTGAGGTACTGGGTCTGGACCGGGGGAACCTGGCCAGATGAGGCTTGGGAGACGGTTATCTCACATCCGGCTGGGCAGTGCAGCTCCACGTTTCCGCCGAAGCCTCCCTTGGAGTAGGCTCCGGAGACAAGCACGCTGTTCCCCTTCTCCAACCCCTCCACTATGTCGGCGTTTTCGTTCCACAGAGAGACCCTGATCTCGCCCGTCTCGTCACGCAAGAAGAGCGATGCCACCTTCCCGGTCCGCCCGTCCGGCCTGGTGAAGGTTCTAACGTTCGAGACGCTTGAGACTACTCCCTCGACCACTAGGTCCCTCATCCCCTCCTTCACATCCGCGATCTTGACCTTCTCCTCCTTGGCCTCCGGCATGGGCTCAACGACCGCGGGGTTGACCAGTATCCTTCCCCTGCGACCCACGTGTACCTCCACGTCGCCCGAGAGGCCGGTCCTCGTGTATCCGGACCTTATCTGGATCACGTCACCCCTCTTTATAGCCCCGCTCTCCACGGGCTCTGCCTTCTCGCCCCAGAGGACGACGCGCACGCTGCCCGTCTCGTCCATGATGGACAGGTTAGAGACCTTTCCGGAGCCCCTCTCATGGTCGAAGCTCCGCACGCCGTATATCCGGACGACCCTCCCCGCTATATCCACGTTCTGCATTCCAGGGACCAGGTCCTTGATCCTAATGGAGATCCTCGGAACTTCGAAGCTGACCCCCATCTCCCTTGCCAAGAGTTTGGCGGCCCCAGCCTCGCTGAGGAGGCCGTAGTGCTCCCTGACCTTCTCCTCTATCCTCCTTTGGAAGTCCTCGAGACTTATCTTGTCCTTGACCTTCTCGTACAGTGTCCTGACCTCTTGGTCATCAGCCTGCGCCATAGATCCCTCAACCAACTAGGAAACCTCGAAGTCCGTGGGTCTCAAGCCCGCTGCGTACGCAGACGGGAAGCCAGATTTGCGCAAGGAGGTCAATGGGTCTATCCTCGCCACCTCTCCCCTTCCCATCAGGGACTTTGAGCAAATAAATAGATGCTCTACGAATCGAGAGAAGAGCTCAGCCGTATACCTCCTTGTGGGAGCACAACCGAAACAGCTGAACCAAATGCCTTTCAAAATCCACGCGATACAGTATCCGGCATGACCGTCCCAGCTCGTAGGCGTGGCAGCCCCGTAGTCGACCGTGTTTCGGAATACCCAGCAAGTCAGGGCGCCTAGATGTTAGGAGATCCATGAGAGCCTTGTCCACCCGTTCTGCTTCTTTGTCGGTTAGCTTTGCATACCTCTTCTTGAATCTCCGTGAACGCACAGAGCGCCACAAATCCGAGGCACCTACGAATGGGATTATTCGTCCTCTCGGCGGTATCTCTCCCTAGCTCGGTGCAGGTCTCTTATCAGCTCTTCTGGCGTCTCGAAAATTTCGACCTCTGGAGAAGCAAACTCCTCAAGTGCTCGTTCTATGTCGAACTCCTCAGCTTCAGAGAGAGGCGGGCTATCCCACAAGACCACAGAAAGTGTATCGGGTTCCATATCAAACCTTTCTGCGCCACTTCCTGCCGTGGACTCCGTGACCGTCAAGGCTCGCACGTCGAGCCCCTCAAACCTTATTGTCCTGCTCGGTCTAAGACTGGAAGTGGACCATTCTCTCGGCAACCTAATCATTATCCTTAACCTCCTGCAAAGATTGATAGTCCTTCAGCTTGTCAAGCATCCATCGGGCAATACTCTCCACCTGGTGGAGTGGAATAATGACTCCGACGCGAACGTCGCGAACAAACACTCTCTCGGATGGAGCGCATGTGATTCTTCGCTTAAAAGTGGCTGTCTCGGCCTTTAATTCTCCATCCTGAACTTCCACTTGCTCCTCCTCTGGCAACTCCTGGTACTCGAGGAAGAAGTTACAGACAAGATCTCCCCTAGGAGTCACGCCGCCATGAACGCCATTTACATATACTGGCTCGTACCCATCAGGAACATGGTAGATAAAGCGAACCTTCTTGATCTCCCTGGGTGTTTCATTGGCGCCGTGACGTCCCCTTGCTCTTGTCATTTGCCTGCCTCCCTACGTGCTGCCCGTCCGTCTTATAAAATTTAGTCCCAGTCGGCAAATATCTAGTTGATTTCTTCACTTTACCATTCCTTGAAAAATCGTGATCGTTATCGCATTTCCAGCGAGACAGCAATCGAAGAGATCCTGGTGGGCGACGCTCGTTCGTACCTCGCGTTCTGATCTGGAGGAATCTCGTGCCAACCGCAAGCTCTTTCACTTTCCGAGCAACCGGACCTAACTAGTGTATGCGTGAAAACGGCCCCGATTCGGCCGAATGGACCTATCACCACGAAAGGTTACCGATTCTCAGGCGTGGCGTTGCAGCTATCAGTGGTAGCGTCATGGAGCTGTGAATGGACTCTCAAGCCGATTTTTCGTCTCCTGCTTGCTACGGCGGAAGGAAAAAGTTCTTTTACTTCCCACAAACCACACAAATGGTGGTCAGAAAACCGTTCAGAGTCATCCCTGCGGTCGACTTGAAGGACGGAAAGTGCGTCCAGCTTCGGGGCGGAGACCCTTCGAGGAAGCTAGTTGAGCTAGAGGACCCAGTAGAGGTGGCTTTCGAATGGCAGCGCCTCGGGGCCTCCATGCTCCACGTCATAGATCTCGACGGCGCCTTAGGAGGGATGCCGCGAAACATCTCGACCGTCAAGAGGATAGTGGGTACCGTCGACATACCCGTACAGTTTGGAGGGGGGATTAGGTCTTTCAAGGCCGCCGAGAGGATTCTCAGCCGCGGCGTTTGGAGGATTATCCTCGGGACGCTGGCCTTCGAGGAGCCGCCTGTGGTCAAGGATTTGCTCGACGCGTTCGGACCGGAACGCGTGATGGTGGCCCTCGACTGCAGAGGAGGCATGGTGCTGGACAGGGGCTGGACATCTCCGACCGGGAGGGATGTCGTCTCGGCTGCAGACATGTTCCAGAGGATGGGTCTGCGATGGGTCCTCTACACCGACATCGACGTCGAGGGCAGGCAGAGCGGGGTAAACATCGAGGGCATACGCAGGCTTGTCAGGGCCGTCGACATGGGCATCGTGGTCAGCGGAGGGATCAGCAGCATATCCGACATCCTCTCGATCAGGGACCTCGGTGCGGACGGAGTCGTGGTCGGCACAGCCATTTATACGGGGAGGCTGAATCTCAAAGAGGCGATTGAGAGGTGCGAGATAGGTGTTGAAGGTAAAAAGGGATAGGAAGACGAGAGAAACCGAGATCTCCCTTGAGATAGACTTTGACGGGAGCGGAAACTGCGAGGTGACCACCAACCTTCCGTTCTTCGACCACCTGCTCTCCTCATTCTCCAAGCACGGAAGGTTCGACATGACCCTTTCGGCGAAGGGGGATCTAGATGTCGACGATCACCACCTGGTCGAGGACGTTGGGATAGTCCTCGGGGAGGCGATTCTCGAGGCGAGGCAGAGGAGGGGGTCTGTGAGGAGGTTCGGGAGCGCGATAGTCCCCATGGACGACGCCCTCGTCATGGTCGCTGTTGACTTGGGGGGTAGGACCTTCTTCTCGGCGCCCTTCAGATTCAGGAAGAGGCTGGTCGGAAGCTTCACCCTTGCCAATATCCGCCACTTCCTCAGATCGATGTCCGATGCGGGAAGGATGAACCTGCACGTCAGGGTCCTCTCCGGTGAGGATGACCACCACATAGCCGAGGCAATCTTCAAGGGGCTCGGCATCAGCCTGAGGGAGGCCACAGAGGAGGATCCAAGGCTCTCTGGCCAGGTGCCAAGCACCAAGGGCTCTATCTAGACTTGCGGCTGTCAGCCCCGCCGTTCTCCCTCAGGAACTTCAGTATGAGGAAGATGGCGACGCGGACGCCGCACCATATGGTGACCCCGGGGACGTACTTGTCGTACTTGACGGGGACCTCCTTCACCCTCAGGCCCCTCCGGGCGGCCTCGTAGATCAGCTCGGACTCTATCTCGTACCTGTTGGCGCTTAGGTCTATCTTCTTCAGGGCAGAGGTCCTTATGGCCTTCAGCCCGCTCTGGCTGTCGTGGACCTTGGCGCCAGAGAGGGCGTTGGTCAGCTTGGTAAGGATCCAGTTACCGAGCCGCATAATGGCTGGAGCGGAGTCGAAGTACCTGACCCTATGGCCCAAGACTATGTCGGCTTCGCCTTTCAGTATCGGCTCAACGAGGTTTGGAATGTCGCTGGGATAGTGCTCCCCGTCCCCGTCGAGCCTTAGAATGATCTCGGCGTCGTGCTGCTGGGCAATCTCCAGGCCCTTCCTGTAGGCCGCCCCGACCCCTTGATTCCTGTCTATCTTGTAGACCTTTGCGCCCCCGGCAGTCGCCTCCTCGGAGGAGCGGTCTGTCGAACCATCGTCTATGACAATCACGTTGTCCACGTAGCGAGTGGTCTCCTTGACGATCCTCTGGATCGTCTTCTCCTCGTTGTGGACGGGGATCACGCAGATGGTCTTCATTCCCCTCCCCCGTCTCGCAACAGGATCTGCTCGGCCCTCTCCCTTCCCCACCTGCTCGACGGGCCGTCGCTGACGATCCGCCCGTCGACCAGCACGACTCCCCTCTTGGAGTGCTGTAGGAACTCTGGGTCGTGGCTCACAACTATTATCGTCACTCCCAACTCGGTGTTGATCCTCTTGAGAAGTTCGAACACGTGTTCCGAGGACTGGGAGTCCAGGTTCCCCGTCGGCTCGTCGGCGAGGAGAATCCTAGGCTGGTTCGCCAGGGCCCTTGCGATGGCTATTCTCTGCTGCTCCCCTCCTGAGAGCTGGTCCGGCTTGTTCTTCGACCTCTTCTCGAGCCCGACGAGCCTCAGCAGCTCCATGGCACGGGCCTCTCGATCAGCCTTGGACCTTCCGAGAAGTATCATGGGGAGCTCTATGTTCTCCTGGGCCGTGAGGGTTGGGATCAGGTTGTAGGCTTGGAATACGAAGCCTATGGTCTTAAGCCTCAGATCTGAGAGCTCGTCGTCCGACAGCCTGGAGACGTCCCTCTCGAATATCTCGACGGTTCCAGAGGTAGGGCGATCGAGGCAGCCGAGCACGTTCAGCAGAGTGGTCTTCCCTGACCCGGAGGGGCCGGAAACGAGGACGAAATCCGACTCCTCCACCGAAAAATTGACCTCTCTAAGCGCCTCTACTTCAATCTCGCCCGTTTTGTACACTTTTCGAAGATTCCGGGTCTCTACAGCTTTCAACTCGCTCCACCAAGGGAGCTGGAAAACCCTTTAAAGTTATTCTATTAAATTTTCCTCATGGGCGAGGCCGCATCGGCCTGGAGGCTTGCTCTGAGAAACCTCTCGGTCCAGAACACGACCACCATACTCACCATCTCGGCCATAGCCATATGTGTGATGACCTTTGTCTCGATCTTCTCCATCCTCGACGGCCTACAGATAACCATCCAGACCGTGATGAACAGGTACTACGGCGAGCGCAACGTCTACGTCCTGACCTCGCAGGGATCGCGATCCTTCGAGGAGAGCAAAATCCCCATCGAGGTCTCATCCGAGTACCGGTCTCTCCCGAGGCTCTACGGATTCTCGGCAGAGGACATAGTTGACGCAGAGATCGAGGGGGCAGGCGTCGAGATCCGCGGCGTCGATATCGAAGACCTCCAGAGGGTCACCAGCTTCAAACACCTCCAGGGCCGGATCTTCCAGGACTCTGGCGAATGCCTCGTCGGCCGGGTGGCGGCAGACACGCTCGGTATCGACATCGGCGACAGCATCGGTGCAAGGATCGGCGGCACGGACGTCGATCTGACCGTTGTCGGCGTCTTCGAGACCGAGACCCCTATGGACGCCCAGATCCTGGTGCCGAGGGAACTTCTAGCCTCGCTCATCCCCCGCTTCTCCAGTTCGTACTCGGTGATCAGGATAAGGGTCCAGGACCCGCAGGACATAGACCCCGTCAGAGAGCTGACCGAGTCGAAACACCCCGAGCTGCAGGTCAGGGAGGCCAGGCAGGTTAGCAAGTTCTTCCAGAAATCCATCGTCAACATCGCCAGGCTCCTGAGCACGGTAATCGTCTTCGTCATACTGCTCATGGTCCTCGGCATCTACAACTCCATGAACATGGTCGTCTCGGAGCGCAGATGGGAGATCGGCGTGATCAGGGCGATGGGAGCGCGCAGAGCCTTCATCCAGCGGATGTTCCTCACCGAAAGCGCAATGCTCTCCCTCCTAGGCGGCCTCTTCGGGATAGGTCTCGGCATAGCCATGTCAAACGCCATCACGTCCTTCTTCTCGATATTCGTCCCGGGATCGGCCGTTTCCCCGGTTACGAAGTTCAGCACCATAGGCTGGGCGATGGTCGCCTCTCTTTCCATCGGACTCGTCGGCGGCGTCTTTCCCGCTCGAAACGCCGCCAAGCTCCAGATATCGGAGGCTCTCTCGGAGGGTTAGACATCGACTTCAAGATCGCCTATGGGATGAGGGTTTTCCCACGTAGGAGGCTCTGGCTATCGTCCACTGGCATCATGGTATGCGCCATCCTCTTCTTCGGAATCCTCTCCGTCGTCCACTGGCTTAGCTTCTCGTCCAGCTCCTACTTCGGGGAGGAGCAGGGCATCTACGTCCTGGCCTCGAACGGATCCTCGACCGTCAAGCAGTCGAAGGTCCCCCTGGCCCTCGCCCCCGCGCTTTCAAGGATGCCGGGGATAGAGGTTGTCAGCCCCGAGCTGTTCATATACGGAGTGCTCAAAGACAAGGCAGTCATCATCCGCGGGATCTTTCCATCCGACTTCCGCCGCCTCGAGAGGTTCGAGGTGGTCGAGGGAAGGTGGCTGGACGACAGGGACATCATCGCAGCTGCAGCAGGATACAGCCTGGCCAAGAAGCTCGACCTCCACGTCAACGAGACCTATGTCCTCTCGGGCTCCGAGGTCGACGACTTTCTCACCATCAGGATCGCCTGCATATTCAGAGGGGGAGGAATGATCGACGACGACCTGCTGCTCAACATGAAGTACGCACGGTTCCTACAGGTCGAGACCAAAGAGGGATATGCCTCGATAATCAGGGTGAGGGCCAACACGTCGATATGGCCCAGCGTAGACATCATCTGGGAGGCGGTCAGCGGGCCGCCAGACGTAACCCCGCTCCAGTACACGCCTCTTAGGCCCAACAACACGGAGGTGATAACCCTAACGTGCAACGCGACCGCTCGAAACGAGATAGCCTCCGTCGTGCTCTCCTACCTCAAGGCAGAGAGCAAGGTCCCGGTCGACAAGACCATGGAGCATGTCGGCGGACAGATGTACAGGACCCAGATAGGGCCGATCAGGGATACCCCATGGCTTGTAGTCACCGCCAAGGCGATCGACGTCCTGGGCCATGCAACGGCCACCGACCCGGTGAACATCTCGATCACCGACGCCCTGGGACCCGAGATATACGACGTCGACCTCCAGCCACCGCCTCCCCAGACAAAGGAGGACGAACTCAACCTCACCTTCAAGGTCAGCGACACCAGCGAGTTGGTTACCAATCTCACGGTGCACACGTCCAACAACGCGGTCAACCGCTCGATCTCCCTTCCCGACTCTCCGGGCGGCGCCTTCACCGTGACCCTCGGCAGGTTCAACCCTGGCCGCCTCATTCTGTGGATCACGGCAAGGGACAGGTTTGACAACCCAAGCAAGACCCCCTACTACGAGTACAGGATTCTGAACAGAACCGACCAGTTCCCACCTGAGATCTCCGGAATATTCTACGAGCCCAGACCGGCGTACGACAACTCGACCATAAACCTCACGGTCCGAATTAGGGACGACTCGAACATCTCTGCTGCAGATCTTCTCATAGACTACCAGCTGAGGGGCAGACACTTCAACGCAACCGTCCGCCTGAACCGGAGCGCCGAGTCAAGATACATATGGAACGCGGTCACCGGGCCCTTTCCCGGTAAGACCACGGTGCACTTCAGGGTCTACGCGAAGGACGAGTACGGCAACGCCGCCTACTCGGAGACCAAAGACGTCCTGATCCGCTACTCGGAGCCCCCCGAGATCGTGGACGACTACATATTCCCCTACGATCCGCCGCCCGGCGTCAACACCGTCCTCTTCCTCAACATGTACGACGCCGCCGAGATACAGAACGTGACGGTCAGGTTCTACAACGGCTTTACGACGAGGAATACGACCATACCCGTCAACATAACGACCTTCAAGGAGCCCTTCCTCCTGGGCAGGCTCACGCCCGGCGACAAGGCCTACTCAGTCGAGATGGTGGACAGGAGGGGAGAGGTGACCTTTGACCCGCCTGAGGGGCAGTGGAGCTTCAGGGTCCAGCCGTCGCCGCCGGTCGTAAAGGAGGTGTCCTACAGGGACAGGAAGATCGGAAGAG
>CAYWSC010000069.1:8084-8445 GCA_964460695.1 Hadarchaeota archaeon (SeqCode) | reverse complement strand
GAAGGCGGCCCATCCAGATTCTATTCTTGAACAGCAGATTAATCTCTTACAGAACGAGCAGGACGACAACGGCGAGGGTATCAGGCGAGATGTAAAGCAACGATATCTATCGCCATCAACAGTTCATACTCGGCCTCTGTCGCTGACCTGCTGGCATGAGACGGATTGGGGAAATTGGAAGACTGCCAATCAACTGGGATTTCAGCTCGTGTGGCTAAGGTAGTAGTGACGAGTGACTGGACGAAGGGCTCAGTCCGACGGCTCTAGCTGGATTTTTCAGAGAAAGTCGAGAATCTATGGTGCCGGGTGCATCGCCAGGCTCGCGTAGAGGTCAATTGCGCCCGGCTGAAGACCGGGGTAG
>CAYWSC010000069.1:0-8074 GCA_964460695.1 Hadarchaeota archaeon (SeqCode) | reverse complement strand
TCTCGCGGGTTCAAATCCCGCCACCTAGCGCCTCTCCCGGCACCGTATCTTGGCGCGCCTAATCGCATAAGAACGTTTTCGAAGGCAGCACCTAGTGGGTGTAGTTATCCCAAGTAGGGGAAACTTGTCGGAGCGCAACCGTCTCACAACAGGGCACGCCCTCCTTTCCAGCTAACCGCTCTGTTTGGACTTCTGCGCCGCTCTTTTCCCCAAGACATCTCCGCCGGCGCCCTAGGAAGGCCTCCGGCAGCTTGAGATAGGAGGCCTCTCGTATCGGGGGTTGTCACGGGGAGGGGCCGTGATCGCCACGGAGCACAGCCATATCATACCAATATTGTTTAAACCTCCTCGCTCCTAGAGGTACTATCTGTGGTTATATGGAGCTTGAGAACCTGCTGGAGCTTGTGGTCAGGCTTCGACGGGGGTTGAAGGAGGTCGAGAGGGATCTCCAGGCTCTGGAGGAGGTTTTGGAGGAGGTCACAGGGAGAGTATCGTCCGACCCTCTTCTCGGAAAGGAGCTGAAGGGCAGGTGGGTAGCGGACTCCGAGATTCTGAGGGAGGAGGTCAAGCGCATTCGAAGAGAGATAGACGCGAAGGTAGCGTCGTATCTATCGTCATTTGAGGCAGAGGCAATGCAGGCCTTGTCCCTCCAGAAGCCACGTGGCGAGCTGGAGCTGTCAGAGCTTGAGAGGAAGTTGAAGAAGCTGGAGGAGGAGCTCTCCTCGGAGGGCCTAGAGAGATATGTGCCCGGCGGATCAAGGGATCAGCCCCGCTCAAGCTCGAAAGAGTAGTGGGACCGGTCGTCGTAGTACCGATGGGAACCGCCTATGTAGGTCCAGCTGGTGTCCTGCATGACCCCCTTGGCCTTCATGCTCTGGCTCGTCGTGTCGATTACGTACCAGCGCGTCCCGCCTTCCTGGACGAAGTATATCCCTGCCCTGATTCCCGTCAGGCCGAGTCTTCTCTTTTTGATCCTGCGCATGACGACCTTGAGCACCTCCTCCTCAGAGGCGTTGATCGGGACAAGCAGCCTGTAGTGGTAGCCCCTCCCCTTTGCACCATCCTCCACCAGGTCTATCTTGAAGGGGATGCGGCTTTGGTTGAAGAGGGCTGCGAGGAGAATCGCATGGGCCCTGTCGTCGCCAGAGAACCGGTAGAGTATCTGGGTAACGTTGGTGTACTGCCTCTTCTTCTTGTACCTGATGTTGGAGGCGACGAAGTTGGCTAGCTTGTCGATCTTCTCCAAGTAGCTAGCTTTCTTGGTCTTGGCCGCGACTATCTTCTTGACAAGGGGCGAGTCCATGTTCTCTAGAAACGTCCGGGAGATGTTCTCCCGGAGGGCTGCTATGGTCTGCGTGTTGTTGTCGAGGCCGAGCTTTTGCAGCAGGGGACGGCTCCCATTCGTCACTTCTATGAATTCGACGCGGATGCCTTGTAGAAAGCCTAGGAACTGGGACGGGAAGAGGACGGCCGCGACGGCCATCCCCGCCGCTGCTATGAGGACGAGGGCGAGGAGCTTCTCGTAGAGGGTCCACCTCTTGACCGTCTTCCCATAGCAGACGGGACAGGTGTAGGCGTCGTCGGGAAGCCAGATCTCGCACTTGGGACAGTATCTTCTCAACACGACTCGGGCTGGCTCGACGGATATAATTGTTCCCGCGTCTACATCATTTCTGTGCAGGTCCGACCTTCCAGGGGGCAAGCTGCGATCCGCTCTGAGATGTTTTAGAAACCGAATTGACACATCGGTTATCAAAAATTACCAAAATACCGAAGCCCCAACCCTATTCATACAGGTCGAAAGACATTTATTAGTCAGCCAGCATAATGCGTTGCTCCATGAAGGTTAGAGACGTCATGACCGCGGATCCGAAGTACATCGAGGTTCCCAGCACTCGCCAGATAGGGCTCATGCTATTCCAGAAGTACGGCGTCAGCGGGATGCCGGTGCTGAAGGAGGGGACTCGGAACGTCGTAGGATTCGTCACACTAAACGACTTCGCCAAGAACCCTGACGAGGAGCAGGTAGCCATGATCATGCAGAGGGACTTCCCGACGGTGGGGCCAGATGACGATCTTTCGACTGCCTGCGAGACCATGCTGGATCGGGATGTGAGGCACCTGCCCGTCGTCTTCGAGGGGATGCTGGCAGGCATAGTGACCGTTAAGGACATCTTGAGCAGGGCCGTTCTGCAGATGGAGATAGACAAGACGATTTCCGATGTCTTCATCGACAGGGTGACTGCCCTGTGGGAGGAGACCCCTCTGCCCGCGGCGTATGCGATCATGGACGCGTCCAAGTCGCGCACCTGCCCCGTCATCGATGTCGAGGGAAACGTCGTCGGCGTGGTCTCTGACATGGACATACTGAGATCGGCGGAGATCAAGGAGACCACTACCATGGACATGCTGACGACTGAGACCGAGGGCGACCAGTGGTCCTTGGAGGGGAAGAACCTTCTCTACGTCGTCAGCAAGAACCTGGTATTCCCAGAGGACAAGAAGGTGCGAGACCTCATGGGAAAGGAGGTAAGCGTCAGCCGCCGAACGCCGGTGAAGAGGTGCGCCAGGCTGATGATCGACAAGAACCTGAGAGAGGTCCCGGTTATCAGCCCGGAGGGTAAGCTGCTGGGAACGGTTAGGGACATAGACCTCTTGAAGGCGCTTCTATCCGGGTAGATCCTCGAAGCTTAGCAGGCCGTTGTGCATCTTCCACAGGGTTACAGCGAGTTCGTCCTTGGCTATTCGCTTCTGGTCGGTAGTGTTCCGCTCCCTCAGGGTGACGGTTCCATCTTTCGGAGTGTCGTAGTCAACCGTCACCGCGAAGGGGCAGCCGACCTCGTCAACCCTGGCGTACCTCCTCCCTATGGAGCCCGTCTCGTCGTAGAAGATGCGGTGGCCATTCCTCCTCAAATCAGCTGCAATCTCCCTAGCCAACTCTGGGAGGCCATTCTTCCTTACGAGGGGGAAGACCCCTGCTATGAAGGGAGCTATGTGCGGTGGAAGAGAGAGGTAGCGTCTGCCACCGTCGTCTCTAAGAGAAACCTCTAGAAGACAGAGGAGGGTGCGGTCCAGGCCTGCCGATATCTCCCACACGTGGGGGATAAACTTTCTTCCATCCTCAGCAGTCCACCTCAAGTCGCTTCCACTTCCACGCTGGTGGCCTGAGAGGTCATAGTCGGTCCTGTAGTTATTGGCGACAAGTTCAACCCAGCCCAGCTTGTCTGACAGCACTTCAAAGTCCCATGTCTCCTTGGAGTAAAACGGCCTCTCGTCCTCCCCCACCTCTCTGAACCTGAGCCGATCCCTTGGAAATCCCATTCCCTCCCAGACCAGTTCGACCTCAGCTAGGTAGTAGGCGAACAGCCTTCCGCCGACGACTCCCTCTTCAACCAGTTCCCTTGCAGTCATCTCCTCGGGCTCGTCTCTACCCAGCCTGAGGATCCGCAGCCCAACGTCCTTCACCTCTTCGAACATGGGGGCGTCGTCCATCCTCTCCGGGTCGAAGAAGATCTCGCACTCCATCTGGCCGAACTCCCGCTGCCTTATCAGGAAGTTTCTGGGGGAGATCTCGTTGCGGAAGGCGGACCCGGCCTGTGCTATGCCGAAGGGGAGCTTCACCCTCATCGACTTGCTTAGGCGTAGGTAGTCGCAGAAGATGGACTGGCAGGTCTCCGGCCTGAGGTAACACTCTTGGTCTCTGAGCGGTCCTAGGGCAACGTCCATCATGAGGTTGAACCGCCTCACCGGCGACAGAGGCCCACCGCAGGTGGGACAGGTGAGTCCATTCGAGCGTATGAGCTCGTCGAGCTCCGACTCGTCTGTCCCCTCCGGTATCACCCTTCCCAATGCGCTCGAGACGATCTTGTCTGCTCTGTGCATCGCGTGACACTTCTGGCACTGGGTGAGTGGGTCGCTGAAGCCTGTGAGATGTCCCGATGACTGGAAGACGGCCCTGGGCATTATCTGGGCTCCGAAGATCTCCAGCATTCCGTTTGGCTCGACGAGGCTCCGCCTCCAGTGGGATATTATGTTGTTTCGGATGGATGCGCCGTATGGGCCATAGTCATATATGCCCGACGGTGCCGTCGAGTATATCTCCGAAGCCGGGTAGAATATGCTCCTCCTCAGGGCCAGGCTGACCGCGTCATCAAACCTGGAGATGCGATCACTTCCCGAGGCCGCCTCTCCGGGAGGGCTTAAGAATGTGTCCGGGTTGCCCTAGACCTGTAGGAGCCTTATCGCCGCTATGTGCTTGCATCCACCTAGCTTTCGCCTGTATTTCCAGTCTGGGCATGTACACGAGAAGTATGTGGCAGAGTACGATACCCTCCTTTTTCCAACCAGGTAGGAATGGTTCTCCCTACGCACGGATCTCTGAAGCTCTAGGGCCTGGAGCGTCCTCTTCTCGGAAAGAAGGGAGGTAATCCTGTCGAGGGCCGCCTCGTCGCCGTAGGCGTAGAGCTCGGATAGGTAGACTAGGAAGAAGTCGTCCGAGGTATTTCCAAGATAGGTTGTGTTGAAGGTGACGTCGAACCCGAACTCCGCCGGCTTGAATGTGAGCTCTCCCTCCTTCGTCACGATTCGGTTCTCCTCTTTCACATAGCCGGAGCGGATGGATGCCGCGATCCTCTGGTAGACCCCCTCGACGCCGGCTGGCTCTTCCAACTGCTAGAGGCCCTCCCCTCTCGTCTCCTTCTCTTCCTCTGAGCGCGGCGAGGTAACCATAAGGTAGAAAAGCCCGATCACGAAGAGGGAGGCGGCGATGTACCCGACGGTGTCGCGGTCTATCCACTTCTTCTTCTCGGGTTGGGGCGGCTTCGGCGGGACCTCGAACCGGAGGGTCTTGTGGTCCACTATCTGGTAGCTCTCCACGACTGGGCCGGATTCTCGAAGCACATAGACATCTACCGTGTAATTGCCGGCCCTGAGGGCGAGGTAGCCTAGGTCTGTCACCCTATCCACCCGCGGGTATATCAGCACGCCAGTCGTAGGCCCATCCATCTCGATGCGGAGGGAGAAGTTCGACCATTCTTCCGGACACGGGTCAATGGTCAGGATCAGATGAGCGGTTCCCGAGCCGGTGATGTTCTCGTAGCCCGTCAGCACGAAGTTCTGGGCTGCTGCGGCGCGCAGGGCCCACGCCGAGCATATCGCCATAAGGATCGCCAGCGTGACTTGTCTTCCACGCTTCAATTCGGCAAAGATGCCCAGCGGGGAAATAAAAGGCTTTTCGGCCAGCCTAGTTGGGGACCGCGCTCTCTGATCTCATTCTCGACGGGCGGATCGTCTAGCCGGAGATCTGCCAGCTTAGCTTCCTGACGGTCTCGTATATCTGCCTGTAGATCTCGAACTTCTGGCTGTACCTCTTCGACGCCTCGGGTTCGGGGACAAACTCGTCCTCCCGGTGTACGCAGGACTCCACTGCGCGGTCGACGTCGCTGTACTCGCCTACCGCGGTGGCGGCTAGGATGGCGGCACCGAGGCATCCCGCCTCGGAGGCCGAGAGCCTTACGACCTTCTTCTCGAATATGTCAGCCTTTATCTGCGGCCAGATCTTCGATGTGGCGCCTCCTCCGATGGCGCGGAGCTCCTCGATTCTCACACCGCATTCTTCAAGCCTCTGGATGTTTATCTTCGTCTCGAAGGTTATGCCCTCGAGGATGGCCCTGTACAGCTGCGGCCTTGTAGTTGAGGTCGTGAGGCCGATTATCGCTCCCTTCGACAGTGGATCGAGGTAGGGGGTTCCACTCCCCACGAAGTGGGGCAGTACGAATGTCCCTGTGTCCACATTCGCCGCCTCGTCGTCGAGGATCTTGTAGGCGCTGACTCTCTCCTTGGCCGCCCTGTTTGACTCCTCGTGGGCAAAATTGTCGCGGAACCACTTGAGAACCGATCCCGCACCGAAGTGGAAGGCCAATGTGACATACATCCCCTTCTTGACGTGGCAGTAGCAGGGAAAATTCGAGTCCAGCATCTCCCTAGTGAGTATCGGCTCCGACATGGCGGGGGTTACGCATTCAACGGTGCCCGTGGAGTCTACCGCGACTCCCTCGCCGACTATCCCGCCTCCAAGGGCACTGCACGGCTGGTCATGTCCCCCGGTTACCAGGGGGAGGCCGGGAGGTAGGCCTAGGCGGCGGGCCATCGAGGAGCCTAGCTCGCCGACGACTTCGCCAGAAGGCATGGGTCTGGCAAAGAGGTCGGCATCCACCTTGGCCGTGGAGAGTATCCTGTCGCTCCACCTCTTCTGGATGATATCGAATGCGAGGGTGCGGGAGGCAAGCGAGTGGTCTATGACTGGCTCTAGACCAAGCCTGTAGAAAAACAGGTCCTCGTAGCAGAGGAACTTCCAGGTCTTCTCGAATATCCGGGGCATGTTCTCCCTGATCCACATTATCTTGTTCAGCGTCTGCATCGGGTGCAGCGGTTGCCCCGTGATGTGGAACAGCTCCTCCTTGTCAAAGTTCTCCTCCCACCATCTCGCCTGCGGAATAGTCCTATTGTCAAAGGTTACAATGCTGTTGTACAGGGCCTTTCCATCCCTAGAGATCGGGGTCACGGCCTCGCCCTGGACCGAGACGCTGAGGCCGCCTATCTCCTGCGCTCCCTCCCAGCTGCCGATCTGTCTGAGAACCTCGACCGTTCTCTTCCACACCAGGTCGGAGTCTAGCTCTCGCCAACCCGGCTTCGGGTAGACGAGGTCGTATTCGCGGTGGGCCTGTTGGACGACTCGCCCCTCTGTGTCAAAGACGACGGCCTTGACCACAGTTGTGCCAATATCGATGCCAGCGTAGAACATGCAACATCACCACTTCACCACTTCTCATACTGCTTGTGCTCGTCCTTGTATCCCGCCTGCAGGGCGAGGTACCTCAATCTGGATATGCTGTCGACGATGCTTACCCACATGTAGGCCTCCTCCAGGACCTTCCCTATGGCGAAGACGCCGTGCCCCCTAACTACGACGGCCTTGTAGTTCTTTAGGACTGGGGGGACCTTCTCAGCAGCCTCGGTGGAGCCCACAGGGACCTTGAGATCGACCACTGGGACTTTGTGCATGTGGTAGGCGCCCTCGGCATCGACGGCTATGATATCCTTCTCTAGCAACGAGAGCACTATGGCATAGGGCGGATGGGCGTGGATCACCGCTAGGGCCGACGTCTCCTTGTATATGGCCCTATGGACTATCGTCTCGGTGGAGGCCAAGACGATTCCGCTGTCATCCTCATAGATTCCGGTCTCTATCACGTCGTTCTTCCTTATGTCCGCAGACATGGAGCCCCTTCTGGTGATGAATATGCGGTCGCCCCTCCTCACGCTCATATTGCCGCTGTGGGATGTATTCATTCCATGGGCATCGAGAAGCTTCCCAAACTTCCTGAACTCTCTCCAGATCTCCGTCTTCTCATCGTCGCCCTTCATGGAGATCGGTCGGGCCTTCTGCGCTTAAGATATTATCCCTTTGCCGGCGACTCAGGCTACCCGGTCGCTTGTTGCAGGGCACTCTCTGAAGCCCTAGAGTGAAGCGCTGCCACTGTGCCGAGGGCGGCAAGCAGGAGGAGAAGGTTGAAGAGGTACGCCCACTCAAGCTTTACATTGGCAAATAGGCCAGACCCGACCGGCGAGATGAGGGCTCCCATGCCTATCACCGACTCGAATAGCCCCGCCCTTAGACCCCTGCCCCTCTCCACCCCCACAGCCAGCCTCAGGCCGGTAACATAGACAGCACCGATGGACAGTCCGAAGAGGAGGAGGGCAAGGCCGTAGAGGACAGGAGAGCTCGAGAGGAGGAATGCAGAGCAGGAAAGCACCGCTGCCAGGAGGCTCGCGAGGAGGATTAGGTAGGTTCCCCTTGGCCCAGGCTGCTTGGCGAGGAATAGAAAGGACAGGGTTCTCCCAGAGCCTAGGAAGAATAGAAGCCCTCCCATGAGCTGGGGGGACATCCCGGCCTCGGATGCGATGAGCGGGAAGAAGGTGTAGCTGGTTGTCTGGGTCATCCAGACGGCGAGGAGGGCGATCAGGGAGAGATAGAACATGGATGCAGCCGCCTTGGGTTCTTCGGCTCTCGGTT
>CAYWSC010000068.1:0-8455 GCA_964460695.1 Hadarchaeota archaeon (SeqCode) | reverse complement strand
TTCAAGGCCTTTGATCCCAAGGTCTGGTCTCTGAAGGACCACCCGATAAATGCAAAGAATCCTCCCCAGCCCATACCCGAGAAAGACGGATTCTTCTCAACCGGGATGACCGCCCTCGACAAGACGCTCGGCGGAGGATACAGGAGAGGATCGTACGTTGGGATAGAGGTGGACCTGGAGGTTCCAAACGAGGTCTCTGACCTCACCTTTCTGCCCACGGCGGCCGATTTCATAACCAAGGGGCGCCCGGTTGAGGCCCTGCCTCCAGGCGCGAGGGACAGGGAGAGCATATGGGATACGGCGAAGGCCATCTTCGCCCCGTCGACCTGGGAGACGGTGAGAAAGGAGTTCTTGAAGGGAGCTGTGAAGGTATTCTCGTACGGTAGCAGAAGCGAGGAGGACCTCAGCAGGGGGATCGGCACAAGCATCCAGAAGGACATCGAGATATGGAACGAGACGAGAGACGAGCTGAGAAGGAAGTTCAACCAGCCGGTCCTCCAGATAGTGGGCTACGACACCCTCTGTAGGATGTACGGCAGGGACGAGATCGAGCCTGTCGTTGGATCTGCGCTAGCCCAGACGAGGAGAAATGGGGATCTAGTCATATCCATAGTGACGAGCGACATCGATGTCAAGAACTCGATTCTCGGGATCTCGGACTACTACTTCAGGCTAACCCTTTGCGACGGCCTGCCCGTCTTCTGGGGCATAAAGCCCCGCACACCGCTCTTCACCCTCTGTCTCTTCAACGACAAGGGTACGCCCAAGACGAACCTGGTCAGAGTCTCGTAGAGACGCTGCCAAGCGCGGTGCCAACTCCTTTTCCAAACAGTTTTCTGAGCCGCGGAAAGCTGGATCTGGATGAACCTGGATATCTTCCCGTTTGCCCATACGGAATGGCAGGGCGACTCTCTTGTTCTTCGCTGGGAGGAGCCTAGAGACCTTCACCGAATAGTCCTCTGGTACGATGGCCATCCCTCCAAGGAGATAAGGGTCGAGTATTGGCACAAGAACTGGCCAAGGCACAGGATGCGTCAGGAAGACCTTGAGCCTGGAAGGATAGGCAGATCTGCCTGGAAGCCGCAGGACGACTGGTTCAACGGTTCCTGGATCGAGGCCAAGACCGTCCGCCGGCGTAAAGAGCGATCCGTCTCGATCAGGTTCAAACCACTGGAGACCTCTGAGCTGGAAGACGCAGAGAACTACAGGGTCCGGTTCAGACGGACCCTGAAGCTGAGGCTGACGAGCCAGCCTAGGCCCAGTAGGATAGCGGTGTATACAACAACGAAGGTTCGACAGATCCGCGTGAAGGTCGACCTGGGGATCTCCTCTCAAGAGGCGGGCGCCTGGCACGGCGAGGTTCAGGTCTATAACGGGCGCCTGCTGAGCTTCACCGGGCCGAATGGGAGGGATCCGTCTCTCCACATCCGACTTGAAGTTTCGAAACCAGATCCCCTCTCCTTCGATGGGACGATAGTCACCGTGAAGTCCAATTCGACGGGCTTCTCCTTCGCACCGGCCGACCTGGAGTATGGACCGATCGTCTGCCCGGATCTTGGGGTAAAGATCGAGCGGACCTCTCCGTCCTCGCACGCGGCTCCTGTGAAGGAGGGCCCTGTGGTCTATGACAGGACAGGCTGCCTGCCCGAGCAGACGCTTGCCAGGGCAGTTGCTGACAACCCGCCGAAAAGGCCGATGCACTTCATAGTCGGCGTCGAGGGATGCAGACAGAAGTTCGGCATCGAGCCCTCCGGGGATGTCTTCGCTGGAATAGGGTACGTGAAGAAGGTCCCCGGACCCGAAACCGAGAGGGTCTCCTGGACTGGGGACAGGCTCTACCTCAGGCTGGGTCTTCAGTCCTTTCTACCCTGCGGCAGATTCCTCATGGAGGGCTTTCTCCCAGTTCTGGTCACGAGGTTCACAGATGGTAGCCTGGAGGTCGAGGAGGTGGTATTCGCCACCACCGTCAGCCGCCTTAAGAGGAGACCCGATCCTTTCGAGCCTGTGGTTGCGTTCATCTGTCTCAAGTTCACAAACCGCTCTGACCGTCGCACCGAGGCGGCTGGAACGATTGTGGCGGAGGGCGGCAAGCCCCGCGCCACCGAGTCCCTAGTCCTTAGAGGGGATGTTGTCAGGACTGCCAAGACCGGTTCTCTCCGGTTCCTCCTAGAGGCCGACGACTTCGAGGTGAAATGCACAGACGCGGTTGCATACCGAACCTCGCTTTCTCCAGGTGAGGAGAAGCGACTTGTCATAAAGTTCCCCTTCATCGATCGGCTCACTCCAGATGAGCTAGAGCGTCTCAGGAAAAAGTCCTGGACCGAGGGGCTGGGCGAGGTGAAGGAGTACTGGAGGAGGAGGCTAGAGGAAGGAGCCCAGATCAGGACCGGCGAAAAGAAGATCGACGACTTCTACCGGGCCGTTCTAACCCACATCCTGATAAACGACGAGCGGGAAGTGGGATCGGACCTGATAGTCCCCAGGGTCAGCAGCTTCAACTACGGCAACTATCCCAACGAGTCGGTGATGCAGATAATGGAGCTGGACAGGAGGGGGCTCCACCGAGACGCAAGGGCCAGGCTCGAGGTCTTCCTGAAGTACCAGGGCACGGAGCCGCTTCCCGGACTGTTCAGAAGCAAGAAGGGGCTTTTCTACGGCTCTGGAGGCTACGAATCCGGCGGCTACAACCAGCACCACGGATGGGTTCTCTGGGGTCTGGCCGAGCACTTCTTCCTCACCCGGGATGAGGAATGGCTGAGGCGGGTCTCAGACAACATCGTCCAGGCCTGCGACTGGGTGGTATCGGAGAGGCGGGCAGCCCTTCAAATCGCAGAGGGCGAAAGGGCTCGCGGGCTCTTGCCGCCAGGTGCCCTGGAGGACGTCAAGGAGTACTGGTACTGGTTCTCGACCAACGCTCTAACCTACAGGGGGCTTGTATCGGCCGCCCGTGCGCTAGAGGCCATAGGCCACCCAGAGGCCAAGCGCCTGCTCTCCGAGGCTGAGCACTTCAGGAGGGATATCGTCGAGGCCCTTGAACAGGCGACACTCCTCTCACCGCTGGCAAGGCTGAGGGATGGAACCTATGTCCCCCACATCCCATCCCGCCCCTACAGGCGGGGCAGAGAGGTGGGATGGATCAGAGAGGTCCTGGGAGGACCCATAAGCTGCATAGGAACCGTCCTCGAGCCCGACTCGAAGATCAGCACATGGATCTTGAAGGACTACGAGGACAACAGGTATCTCGACTACCCCTACGCGTATCGCCTAGATGATCCGGAGAGCCAGTGGTTCAGCCTTGGAGGATTCAGCCTCCAGCCAAACCTGACCTACACCGTCTCCCCCTATCTTCTCCGAGACGAGGTCAAGCACTTCCTCCGCTCCTTCTTCAACGCCTTCGCGGCATGCTGGAGGGCGGACATAAGGTCTATGACCGAGCACCCCCTGCCGACCCTATGCGACTGGGCTGGAGACCACTTCAAGAGCTCGGACGAATCGATGGTCCTTCTGAACCTGAGGGCAATGTTCATAAGGGAGGAGGGTGAGGATCTCTACCTAGCCCAGGCGATTCCCAAAGGATGGCTCAAGCCCGGAGGATCGATCTACATCAGAAATGCGGCGACCCACTTCGGGCCTATGACCCTCGAGATACAGGTCGCGAGGGACGCGCAAAGCATCGCCGCGAAGGTGGAGCCCCCGACTAGATCCTCGCCGCGCAGGATACTCCTCAGACTGAGGCACCCAATGGGCTGGGAGCTGGAAGAAGCCCTCTTGGACGGTGAGAGGTTAGAGGAGTCGCGGATAGACCGCGTCCGGGAGTGGATTCACCTCGAGCCATTGACCCGGCCATTCGAAGTACAAGCCAAGTACCGGTGGGAAGAATCTCCCAAGCGATGACAGGCCCTCAGTGGCCCCAGGCGCTGCCATCCAGCGCTGCAGCGCCGCGGAAGGCTCTAGACCCATCCAAGGGACTCGCCCCAGCCCCTAGGCCAAAGAGACTGGGGCTTGGAGCATTTGTTGGGGTCCCCGTGTTTCCATGTTTCCCTACTCCCCTGTTCCCCGAAGCTCGAACTCGCTAGACCGATGCAGCCTGCATTACCCCTCTGAGGGTTCGCATCGACTCGTTGCAGATCTCCGTCGCTTCCCTCGCCCAGTACTCCTCTCGGAACAGCTCGACGGAGAGGTAACCCGAATAGTCCATGTCCTTGAGAATGCGCAGAATCTGAACCAGGGGAATGACTCCCATTCCACAGTAGACCCTATCCGAGTCTGAGAGAGCCTCTCTCGGCTTGTCGACGCAGTCGTTTATGTGGACTAGGCACAGCCTTGACCCCGGAATCGATTCTATGCTTTCGATCTCTCCGTCTCCCCTGTACCAGTGGAACGTGTCGAGCATCATATGCGCATTCTGGTGGGAAGAGCTGATTATCGATGCAGCCTCTCTTAGGGGCCAGAACCACTCGAGCGCCACCTTGACTTGGAAAGCCTCTGCTCTCTCTGCCATGGTGCTCATCCTCTCGGCCGTCGTCTTCTGGATCTTCTCCAGGGATATGCCGGCGGGTTTCTCGCCGCAGACCAGCAGTGCCTCGCAGCCGATTCGATGGGCAATCTCGAGGTAGGGATCCAGCTCGTCTAGAGCCTGGGCGAAGGCCTGGGAGGTGCAGGAGAAGTAGCCGCCGAAGGGGCAGATCGCCGCGACGGCAATCTCGTTCTCGGCTAGAGTCTCCCTGAGGCGATCCACGTCACTTTTGCGCAGGTAGTCGTCGAGCTTGTCCTTCCATATCTCAACGGCCTCAAAGCCCGCCCTCGATGCACACCTAATATCCTCCTCTAGCGAGTAGGGCATTGTGGTCGCGCCATTGATGCAGGTCTTCATGGCGACGCCTACCCGACGCACTCAGAGAAAAAGCTTGCTCCGGCTAGGGGCAAACAGAGGTCAGGCGCGTTGCCTCTACGATCCTTCCGGTTTCGCCAGCTTTTCGAATGCCATTGCTGCCGGCTTTTCTCCTCCGTTCTCGTCCACCAGTCCCCAGTCCTTGCTCTGCTCGTTTAGGTAGTAGTCCCGCCAGACCCACCAGCACCACCCCAGCAGCCCCCTGCGCCGGCACTCCTCGTCGAGCCCAACTATGTAGTATGCCCTCTTCTCCTCCCGCGCCTCTTCAGTGAGCGACGGATAGATGCTTCTCACGTCTATCCCAGTCTCCCAGAAGATTGCGGGGAGCTCTCTGGCACCGTGCGATCTGAGGATGCCGAGTGTCCTGTCCACGACCCTGGAGGCATCGTCCGCCTCCTCCCTGTTCTGGGGATAGTCCCCCGCGAAGTACAGGTCCACCCCCGGAGGCCCCCACGTCCTGTTGCGGTACTGCCCATACCTCCAGAGGTCAACCCTCTGGCCGATCACTGCCCTGGGGTTTCCCCTTCTCACCGCCTCTATTGTCTGCCGTGCAACCTGGAGGTAGAGCTCGTCCTGCCACCTAGCAAAGTCCCTCCACTTTGCAGAGGTATAGGGGCTTTCCGGAATCGCCGCGTACGGGCTGTTTGGAAGACGCGCCGCGGTGTTTCTGACCCAGACGTCAACAGGGAGAAGGACCTCGTCCCATCCGCGGTTGTGCTCGCCCCACCTACGGTTCCAAAAGTCTAGGTCCGGATTTGTCTCCATCAGGTACCTTCTCCAGGCCTTCAGGTTAAGGGGGTCGCCCCATGTCCACGGGTTGATGTTTAGATGCTGCCAGTCGAGAGGATCGTAGATCACGTTGCCGAACCTCGAGGTGATTCTCGCCACCCTCTCATGGAACTCTAGGAAGCACCTCCACGTGTAGTTCTGGAAATAGGCGATTCCGGGATAGTTGTGCAGCAGGTATCCGTAGAAAGATCCGTGGTGCCTCCCACCTGCGTCTGTAGAGGCAGGGTAGAGCTTCGCGTCAACCCCTTGAGGCACGCGCGATACTCCAAACCAGAGAATCACGATCAGTCCCCTCTCGCGAGCCTCGCACAGGAGATCTTCAAGCCTCTCCTCGGTGGTTGAGTTCGCCTCGAACGACCTGGCCGTTTCGTTCACCCTTGACGTGAAAGACCCCCAGTTGGCCTGGACGGCGATGGCGTTGAAGCCCTCCTCGGCGATCCTGGATAGATCCTCCCTCATCTTCTCCGAATCCATCTCCTCCCAGAAGAACTGGTGGAAGGCGTGGGGCTGAAAGTACATGACGCCCCTGAGGTATACCGTCTTTCCGTCTAGCGTGAGCTTTCCCCCCTCGATGCGTATGCCTTTTCTCCCACCTCCCGTCAAGATGACAAAGGCGGCCAAGAAAATGCTTACAGCCGCTAGAGCTATGAGCTTAGGCCAGATGCCCCGGTTCAATCCTTCTCTAGTCGCATGTCCAGCTTCAAATGAGTTTTGATTTCCCTCTAGAACCCCCCTTCAAGAGGCCCTAGGCGTTGATGACCCAGACCGGGGACGACCATGCAATGTGCCCGTTTCTCTGATGGACGCGAACCCTGTAGTGATTTGTCCCTGGTTTGGGCCTCGTATCTACGTATCTCCATGTGACATCATAGTCGCTCTGCCTCGCCGCCCTGTAGATCCTGAGCTTGCGGGACAGGAAGTAGATTGGGTCAGGCCTTGGCAAGGTCGAAACTTCTACCCCGAAGGCCTTCTTGATCCGTCTGGCTGACTCCTCTGGAAAGTAGATCACGGCCGAGGAACGCTCTGCCTCCTCCAGGGTGAACTCCCTCCTTTTTCCGTCAACCGTGACTTCGATCCGGTTGGTCGGCCCCGCCTCGATTTCGAAGACCAGGCCCTCCGTCGTCCAGCCTGCAGACGTGGGCGGAGAGGTCTTGAAACCGAATCTGCAGACTCCTCCTTCGGGACGTTCAAACCACTGACCCGGCTCCCGCCAGCACGGTTCTACCGAGCGTATCGACCCGCCTTTCACCTCTAGGATTCCCTGCCATGACTGCTCGCCGGCTTGGGGGAGCTCGCTTGTGCTGGGGCCCCAGCCTGCCTCTATCCGCAGCTTCCACAGGCCCCCGCCCCGATGCTGCGCATGGTTGGGATGGTGACAGGCGATCAGCCTGTTGTTGCGTAGAAGCTCTATGCGGTCGATTGCGTCCGATCCGACGGCACGTACCTCTATCTCTACCGGGCCGCTCTTCTCTACCACCGACCCCATGGGCGACCCCTCGACAGAGAATTCCAGCCTGATTCTGTCGCCCGTAACGCCGTACACCCTCCTCTCCTCGAAGGCCTCCCACAGGCTCTCCCTAGTCAAGTTCTTGGCCCAGCAGCCCATCAGTCCCCAGCCGTACCTCCCCGGGAACCCGCTGTGATCATCGGTGGAGCATATTATTCCGAGCCGGTAGCCCCTTTCTAGCCCCTCTTCAACAGTCCCTCCTGACACCTCGGGGCCCATATGCCGGTTGGCCCTCAGACCGATGGGCCCCGAGTCGCTCTCTGAACAGCCGTGCTGCGAGTATATCTCGACGAAGGGGGAAAGTTCCTCGTCGAGAAGGTCCCAGTTCTTGCCCCGAATCCCCACCATGTAGGCCGTATGGTGAGGTATGGCGAGTGCCTCTAAGCCCCTGTCCCTTATCCAGGAGTACAGCTCGGGCAGCGTGTCAACTCTCGCCAGCGGTGGGTCGTCGTAAAGATGAAAGACGTTGTGGTCTCCCCAAGTCCCGTCGCCCTGCCACTCGTATCCTGGAAACACGACGAATCTGCCCGGCGAGTTGTGCCTCTTGGTCGCCTCACATATGGTCTTCCACTCCGAGTCCATCTGGTCCTCGTCGATCCAGTCCTCGTAGGAGAATCCCCTCACATCTCTGTACCTGTAGGGATAGTAGGCCATCGCTACAAAGTCGAGGTGAGAGCTGGCAGTGGAAAGTATCTTGTCAATCGCCTCCAGGTGTCTGGTGTGTATGTTGGCGTGAGTCTCTCCCCAGAAGAGTTCGTACCCCATACTAATACACCACTACCGATCGGACATGTCCCGCTGGAGATATAACTCACCCTGTCCAGCCCGTAGCTAGGGACAACTCACCTAAGACTTTCGTCTGGGAAATCTCCAACTCGGGGCCCCTCTAGCTCTAGGTTCCACGAGGAAGAGATCGTCCTGTGCCGTCCTGTGGAAGAAGGCACAGCCACACGAAGTCGACTATCGCTACCCCAAGCTCCATCGCTGCCCCGAATGCCGACCCGTGCTCAAAGTCCTTGCTCCCCTTCACTGCTTGAGGTCAGTTTTTCTCTCAGCCATCTGTTGTACTGGTCAAAGATCTCCGGGGGAATCGGATTGTGGACGATCAGATCTTTCACCTTTCGCGCCAGCTCCCGATCTACTGTGTAGATCACCGGTGCCCGGACGACCTTTGCAAGAGAAAGGATGTAACCGTCCCACGATTCCACATCGTATCCGCTAGCGTAAGAAAGGGAGCCGCGCGCCAAGTCTGGCGAAATCTCCCCGTG
>CAYWSC010000067.1:0-8517 GCA_964460695.1 Hadarchaeota archaeon (SeqCode) | reverse complement strand
GAGGAGCTAGATCATGCCGGCGAACAAGAAAAAGAAGAAGAAGTGGGGTTTCTATAAGAGCGGGGGCAGGCAGAGAACTGTAAGCTGCGTCTTCTGCGGACGGTCGGTTCCCAGATCCAAGGCAACCCCTGTCGAGAAGGGGATGCGTATGGGGGACCTCCGCTCCGTGGGGATAAAGCGCGACCAGATAATGTTGCCGACCTACAAGTTCTACGCCTGTATAAGCTGTGCGAAGCACAGAAAGCTGATCAAGTAGCCTCGACGGCAGCCGCCTGGCCAGCCTCTGTGCTCACCCCGGCGCACCTGGTACACATGTTCTTCTCCTTCACGAAGTGGTCTGGGCAGACGTAGAAGCCACACGAGCTGCAGAACATCCTGTGCCTATCACATATCGGGGCCCCGCATATCCTGCACCTCGTCGTGATGGCCACCGAGTCACAGAACTTGCACTTGACCGCCGTCTTCTTCCTCTGCTCAAGAACCCTCGCCCTCTCCTCAGGGTTGACGATGTTGACCGCCGTGCTGTGAACCACCTTGACCATTCCCTGAGGGGCGGTTGCAGAGACCTTGAACTTGCTGCCCAGGGCATCCACCATGTCGCCGACCCTCACCGACTTGCCGACGATATCCTCCTTCGCGAACTTGCGAAGCAGCTCCGATGCCTTGTAGCTCAGGAAGGTGGTGGGCTCTAGAACCACGACCTTTGCGTCTTCCAGTTCGGAGCTGGTCTTTCTCGTCGAGGTAGTCCTCGTCATCCTCACCCTGACCCTCCTAGCCTTTCCCTTGGCAGCGCATTCAATACAGGTATAGCTGGCCTCGTCGTAGCAGTTCTCGCAGACGAACTTGCCGCAGACTAGGCAGTGGGCGTTCGATATCCCCACGCCACAGATCGGGCAGGTGAGGCACTCGCCACAGTAGTTCGACAGTGGGGCTTGGGGGTGGGCGCACTTGTACCCGAACTTCCTCCCGCACTCTGGACAGGTCTCGCGGGCAAACTCAACACCGCAGATCTCGCACTTCCCTATTGCA
This sequence comes from Hadarchaeota archaeon (SeqCode), assembly GCA_964460695.1. Taxonomy (GTDB): domain Archaea; phylum CAYQAE01; class CAYQAE01; order CAYVLA01; family CAYVLA01; genus CAYWSC01. The sequence goes on along the minus strand of CAYWSC010000067.1, from coordinate 7,488 downwards.
AGCTTCAGGCCGAGCCCCTTCCCCATGAACTTGAGGAGGACCAGCAGCCCGCCGGACACCCCCGTCATGATGAAGACGGACGTAACGGTGTCGTTGAACACGCCTAGAAGCATGTACAATCTTACACCGATTAGGAGGCTCGCGACAAAGCCCGTCAAGGCAAGAAGGTTGCCTGCGTATCTGAAGACATCCGCATACCCAGTTCTTCTCATTGTAGCCAAGAGTATCCCCCTAAACCTCTATCTGCACCTCTGTAGGCCTCATTATCCTAACCCTTCCAGGTGGGTCTGTCTCAATTACCTTGAATGGCATCTCCACGGCCTCAACGGAGTCCCCCTCTTGGAGCCTCTGACCTATGAGCTCGTTCCTGACAAACCTGTTGAGAATCTCGATCATACGATCCGTGAGGGGATAGGTGCTCTTGAGCCTTATCGTTTTGGCCGGCTTTATGTCCGGCATCTGGATCTCCTCATTGACAACTCCCCCGTCCCGGAGATAGATTATGAGGTCTGCCTCCGCCGTTATCTTCGGGTCGTGGGTGCTCACCAGCAGGGTGGAGTTGTGCTCCTGCTGGAGCTCCTTCATCAGGCTTATTATCTCCAGTCCCGTCCTTGCGTCGAGGTTTGCCGTGGGCTCGTCTGCAAGGATCAGCGGCGGGTTGAAGACCAGCGCGCGGGCAATCCCGACTCTCTGCTGCTCTCCACCTGACAGCTCGATCGGCCTGTGATGCATCCTGTCCTTAAGGCCTACCCTTTCCAGAACTTCTATCGCACGCTTTCTGCGGTCCTCCTTGTCCACGCCCGCCATCTCTAGGGGCAGCTCTACGTTCTCAAGGGCCGTTAGCAGCGGGACGAGGTTCCATGTCTGATGGATGAATCCAATTGTCTCTTGCCTGAGGATGTTCAGGAAGTCCCTGTCGCCCTTGGTTATGTTCAGCCCCCCGATGAACACATCCCCGCTTGTGGGAGAGTCGAGGCCGCTGAGCATGTTGAGCAGGGTGGTCTTCCCCGAGCCTGAAGGGCCGATCACGACGGCGAAGGCCCCTCTCTCGATCCTTATGTTCACTCCTCTCAGGGCCCGGATCTTCACCTGACCTCCAGCTAGTCTGTAAGTCTTGGTCAGGTTCCTGGTATCGACCATGAATTGCCCTTTGATCTCTATGAGGTGCTTGCCGAGGTCAGTACTCAAGTCTAAACGCCTCCGCAGGCGCCATGCTAGACGCCTTTCTAGATGGATACCAGCAGGAGAGATAGGATATTCCCACGGCCAGGACGATTCCGAGCCCCATCATCGAAAGGATCATGCCCCACCTGAGTCCATGGAAGTTCCAGGTGAAGAGGAAGGGAAGCATCGCGGCGAAAAGCCCGATGAGCGCGCCCAGCACGCCTCCTATGAGGCCTATCATGCTCGCCTCGACCCTGAACATCCTCCTTATGTGCCTTGGCTCGCCTCCGATGGCGATCATTGCTCCGATCTCACCCGTCCTCTCCAAGACGGCGGTTATCATCGTGTTGAATGTTCCAAGCGCGCCGATCGCTATGGCGACGATGGCCAGCGCAGTTTGATAGGCCTCCACCGTGCCGGCACCGCCGCCGATCTGAAGCCTGATCGCCTGCGAGGTAATCATGAGCTGCACGAAGAGTCCTATCCCGATCGCAATTCCGATAGTGGCGAGGAGAGATCTTGTGAACCTCCTTAGCAGGTTCCTGATAGCCATGGATGTGTAGATCCTCGTTCTGAGGAACTTCATCTTCACGAGCTTCTTGTAGATCGGGTTCATGTACTTCGTCACGATGCTCTCAGAGGCCGCCTCTAGACCGTACCTCATGGCTGTCAGCGGATCGTACATCGCGGCTCTGAAGGCGGGAAAGACGGAGGCGGCAACCGCCAGGCCGACCGCGAGGAATATGGGCGAGGCGACCAGCGGAACGGTAAACCTGAGGGTGATAAGCGTGGGGTACATCTTGCTGAGTATGAATGCGATGCCAACGCCGAGGACCCCACCTATGAGCCCTAGGATGATCGCCTGAACAAGGAATATGCTCATTATCCTGAATATGGTCGCGCCAAAGCTTCCCATTATACCTATGTCGCGAACCCTCTCATACACCCTTGTAAACATCATGTTCATAATGACGACGGCGACGGCTATGAACGAGATCACTATGGTGGTGGTGTGGGCAATCTTGGTGCTGCCCATCGTTCCCGCCCCGGTGGGGGTTATGAAGTAGGGGTTGACCTCGGCCATCTTCTTCAGGGGGATTATGACATTGTTGATCAGGTCCTGCCCCTTGGCATTCGGGTCGTAGTGGACGTAGATCCTAGAAACCGTGTCCTTCTTCATCCTGAAGAGCATCTCGGCGTCCTTTCGGTGGATTATTATCGCATTGCCAGACCATGCCTCCTCAGGCCTGTTCAGCCGCGATAGACCGGGATCGTCCAGCGTCTTGAACAAGCCAACTACCTTGAGGGTGATCGTTCCGTGGGTTGCTCCGCCGGTTGTCCCTCTCGTCGCTATCATGCCTGGGTGGAGCGTTATCTCGTCGCCGACCGATATCAGGCCAATGCCGTTCTTCATGAACCTCTCATGGAAGTATCTGGCCATGTCCAGTCCAACCATGCATTCGCCAGGTCCGTCGATGTACGAGCCGTTGGTCACGAAGTCGCTGAAGCCCCTGCCGTCATCCGTCACGACGGTGCGCCACCATTGGTCCTCGTACTCAGGATCGATCCCAATGATCATCATGGGCTTGCCTTTCATCCTCCTCTCCAGTGGGGTTAGCTTTGCGGCTATCGGGGTGCCATTGACGTCCATAAAGCCCCTGGGATCCTCTGCGATGAACTCGATCCTCGGGTCGACGAGCTGGACGCCTTCGAGCGACTCTATGACCGGAACCATAGACATGGGCGTGTTGGGCTGCCTGAAGGAGTAGAGTATCTTGGTCATGGTGTTCGGCTCGGCAGCGTACATCTGGAGGTTCATTGCGGCTCCTACGGCTATCTCGAAGTTCTCTGCAAGCGGGAGGATCGAAAGGAAGGCAGAAACGGCCAGTGTGATGCTGAGAACCGTTACCGATGTTATGAGGATCCGTCGCCTCAGATCTCTTACAGCTATTGAGATGGAACCCATATCGCTTCCCCTAAAATCGCGAAAAGAGGTATGCCTCGGTTCTGGCGGACCGGGGCTCAAAATGTCATATAAATGTTTCCGGGAGCGAAAGAAAACGAGTTGCGCCCCCCAAATGACGAATGGAGACGCGAAACGTGCGTATCAGGTCTGCTGTGGAAGATTCTAGCTCTCTTCTGCTTTTGAGGTAATGAGACGCGTTTTTTCAAAATCTCTCGCCTATGATGCGACATATAAGGTCTGCCGCAAAGCTCCGGGCAGTTGAGATCGAAAGTGGACTACGCCGTTGCAGTTGGTCTCTGTCTGACTGAGGGAAACATATCTGCCCTAGAGCTTGAACGCGAGGGGAAGAAGTCTGTCGTCCCCTTTGTCCGGGGCGAGCCCGTCTCCTTCGAGGTCGTCGGTGAGCCACAGTTCTCCAGGTCGGTGGACTTGTGTGCGATCTGTGACGGCTCCCGCTGCCTGAAGGGGACACCCGACTGCCTCGTTCCTCACGTCCTGTACGTCGCTAGCTTTGGCCGTATCCTAAAGGTCGGGGTGACGCGTCTGGAGCGATTCGAGAGGAGAATAATTGAGCAGGGAGCTGAGTTTGCAGCAAGGGTTGGGGTCTACCCTGACGGGATGTCTGCCCGGAGGGCCGAGAAGGATCTAGCTACAAGCAAGCACATCAGGCTAAACGTGAGATTCGAAGAGAAGGTGCGAGAGATGTCGACGGTTCGGAGCGCAGCCGAAGCGTCTCGCCTAGCCGAAAAGGCAGGTGTGGGAAAGGTGGCCATGATTGATTTTAGAGACAGGTACCAGGATCCAGATCTATGGCGCCTCGGAAGGGCGATCATCCTCGGAGAGGACAAGGTGAAGGGCAGCGTTGCAGATACGAGGGGCGAGACGTTGTTCGTAGGCTACAGGGGAAACCTCTACGCCTACGATCTCAGAAGGACCATCGGCAGACGCGTCGAATTTCGCGGAGTCGCCTTGAGGAGACAGCTCACCATGACGGAATTCTCGGGTGAGTAAGTGCGTCTTGAGATAAATATGCACGTCCATACATTCCGCTCGGCATGCGCCAAGGCCGAGATGACGCTGCAGGCAATACAGAAGAGAGCCGAAGAGAGCGGGATCCGATTCATCGGCCTCTCGGATCATGTGGATCTGCCGGGGGACGTGTGGCGTCCGCTAGGCACGCTAGAGGAGGTCTCTAGCGGCAAGTGGGACATCAACTTCCTGGCCGGATGCGAGGCGACAGTGATCTCGCCTAGGAAGATGGCCCTAGACGCCCAGACCGCGGAGAGGCTTGACTTCGTCATGGTGTCCGCCAACCACTATCATTTGAGCCACGTCGAGAATCCAGCGGTGAGGACGCCAGAGGAGTATGCCAAGCACTACATGTCAATGCTCTGGGGAGTCACAAGGTGGGGGAGGGCCGCTATCGTGGCCCATCCTTTTCTCCATGGAAAGCTAGGCAAGATCCTTGATCCCTACGAGGTGATTCAGGCCTATGACCTCGACGAGGTGGAAAGGTGGATCGCCGAGTCCGCTGGCAATGGAATATCCCTCGAGATGAGGCCGGGGTATGCTGGAAAGGCAGCACCCTTCTTCAGAGAGATCGTCAAGATGTGTAGGCACCATGGGATGAAGCTCAGCTTGGGGACGGATGCCCATCGTCTACGAGAGGTCAGCTACCCGGATTCGTTCATCGACGAGATCAGACAGCTGGACATCAGGATCTCGGACATCATAGACCCGGGCGATCTTCTAGACAGGTAGCAAGTCCCGGCTTGAGGAGGTCGAAAGGGGGGACACATCTGCCCGCCCGCGGTGACGAACCGCAGCTGCGAAAGCTATAAGAGGCAATCATCCGAACCTTGAATATGCCGGTGTCCACCGAATTCTCGGTTTGCAGGCAAAGACCCATCGGCCTGCAGTGGCTTAGGCTCTGTGAATTCACTCCTTCTGCGGGGGTGGCCCCTTGACGCGCTACGTGGTGGTTACCGGAGGCGTGATGAGCGGGCTTGGGAAGGGCATCACCGCTGCCTCGATAGCCAAGATGCTGCAGGCCCGGGGGCACAAGGTGACAGCCGTAAAGGCGGATGGTTACTTCAACTACGATGCTGGCACCCTCAGGCCGACGGAACACGGAGAGGTATGGGTCACCCACGACGGCGGGGAGATAGACGAGGACTTGGGTCACTATGAGAGGTTTCTCGGCGTCAACCTTCCCAAGAGCCACAACATTACATCTGGACAGATCTACGGCCAGGTGATAAAGAACGAGAGGGAGGGAAAGTACCTCGGAAAGACCGTCCAGTTCATACCCCACGTCACAGATGAGGTTAAGCGAAGGATCAGGGAGATAGCCCTGTCTGAGAAGGTCGACATCCTCGTGTTCGAGATAGGCGGCGTCGTAGGCGACTACGAAAACCTCCTCTTCACGGAGGCCGTCAGACAGATGAGGATGGAGGAGGGGGCTAGGTCTCTGATCCACGTTCACGTTAGCTACGTCCCCATCCCCAACCACCTGGGAGAGCCAAAGACCAAGCCGACTCAGCACTCAGTTCAGAAGCTGAGGGAACTTGGAATCCCGCCTGACTTCATTGTGTGTAGATCTCCAGAGATGCTTGACGAGGTTAGGAAGAGCAAGATCTCGCTCTTCTGCGACGTCTATCCACAGGACATCATCTCCAATCCGGATGTCGACTGCATATACGAGCTTCCCCTTCTATTCGAGAAGCAGGGTTTTGGCGACCGAATACAGGAGAGGTTTGGGTTCAGATACCGGAAGCCGGCGCTGGAGGACTGGGCTGCCGTCGTCGAGCGGATGAAGAACCCTAAGAGGCAGGTCAGGATTGCCATTGTCGGCAAGTACGTCGATACGGGTGCATACCGGCTTCCCGACTCCTACGTCTCTATCAACGAGGCGATAAGGCATGCGGCAGCGAGGTTCGAGGCTGGCGCAGAGATCTCCTGGCTAAACTCGAAGGACTTGGAGAGGGGAGAGGATCCGTCGAGGCTTCTCGACTCGCAGCACGGCCTGATAATTCCGGGGGGATTCGGAAAGAGTGGAGTCGAGGGAAAGATCAAGGCCATTCAGTACGCCAGGGAGAAGGGAATACCCTTCCTTGGCATCTGTTTCGGGTTCCAGTGTGCAGTGGTGGAGTTCTCGAGGAACGTCCTCGGACTGGAGGGTGCCCACACAACCGAGTTCGATCCTCAGACGCCCTACCCGGTGATAGACATCTTGCCCGAGCAAAAGGAGCTGATAAGGCAGAGCAAGTACGGCGCCACTATGAGGCTTGGTGCGTACCCGGCCAAGCTCGACGAGAAGTGCAAGATTGCCCAGCTCTACAGGGAACACGGCAGGATAGAGAGCGACGGCCTCGTCTACGAGAGGCACAGACACAGGTACGAAGTGAACCCGGAGTACGTCGACCAGATTGATTCGGGAGGGCTCAGGTTCGTCGGCCGGTCCCCCGACGGCGTTCTGATGGAGTTCTTCGAGCTTGAAGGCCACCCGTACTTTGTCGGGACCCAGGCTCATCCCGAGTTTCTGTCCAGGCCGCTGTCACCCGCACCTCTCTTCAGCGGTCTCATAGCCGCCGCATTAAAGAGGGCTGAATCTTCAAAGAGCTAACCGATGGCCTTGGAACTCCTCTTCGAGGACGTGACGGAGATAGTTGCGGCCCAACAGATGGCGATCTTCATAGAGGTTTCCGGCGATCCAAAGCCTGGGAACGTCACTCCGGGCAGGCCTTTTGCCGAGATGAGCTTCCAAGACATGGTTTCAGCGGCGATCTCCATAGAGGCTCCACTGCTAGGCGTATACAGGGATTTCCGGGCGGACATGGCGAGGGGGAGCAGAGGCCTGTGGGGAAGGGGTCTCTACGAGTCCTGCAAGGCAGCGTGCAGGAAGACCAACACCCTCTTCGGCTCGCTGCTGCTCCAGATACCGATAGGCCTAGGAGCGTGTGCAGCTGTCCGACAGGGGGAGGTATTGCGCGAGGCCCAGAGGATTCTCCGCTCCTCGACTGTTGAGGATTCTCTGTACTTCGTACGGGCGGCCAGGGAATCGAAGGTGGGTGGGCTGAACCGCCCGGAGATCCGTAGCGACGAGGAGGTGAGGGAATACGACATAACGAAACTTGGGGTCGAAAACACCATATCCAGGAGTGGAATATGTCTCCTCGACCTCCTCTCCATGTCCGCCTCCTACGATCTGATAGCATCTGAGTTGGTTGACGGCTTTCCGCTTACACGCCGATGCGCCGCTCTATTCTCGCGGCTTCTGGATCAAACTTCCGACCCGCTGAAGGCTTCCTCCCTATGCTTCTGCACTCTGCTGTCGGAGATACCTGACAGCCTGGTCG
>CAYWSC010000066.1:0-8590 GCA_964460695.1 Hadarchaeota archaeon (SeqCode) | reverse complement strand
TCGCCTAGCCCCATCAGCTCCTCGGGCGAGAGAAGACCCGCCTCATCTCCATAGAGGCTTGGCTCCCGTTTCTTGAAGAGAAGTCTTGAAGACTCCGCCGCGAAGTCCAGTTCCTCCTTGAACCAATCAGGGAACCTGTCTCTGACCTGGCGCAGAACCCGTGACACTTCGTGAACCTTCGGGTACTCGACCGCCACGGCCCTCAGTGCGGCTTTGAGGGAGAGTTCTACGCATTCCTGGCTCAGTCTCACGGCGTAGGGGTAGTTCCCCTCTCCGAGCGCGTCGCATGCGTCCTCAAGCCTCGCTGCTGCCTGGCGCAGGTGCGACCTCGCGACCTTAAGGGATCTCAATGGCTTCACCGAACTTGTAATCAGGCTTCAGGTCCCAGTACCAGTTGTCCTGATCAACGAAGACCCTCACCGCCCCGTGCCTCAGCAACTTGGCCTTGAGCTCCAAGAGCAGCGACTCCAGGAACCGTCCATCATCCCATAGGATTACGGCATCTTCGGTGAGGTCCAAAAACAGGTCTGGTAGCCTCTCGGCCTCTGTGCATCTCAGTGGATAGAAGCTGAGTCCTGTGTGAATGCCGTGGCTGCTGAGCCACTCTAGTTCCGCCTCGACGGAGTCCTCAACCTTGAGAAGCCTTTCAAGCCTTTGCCCTATGCTGCCTGTGAAATCGTCCGAGATGACCAAGAGGTCGACATCACTGTTGTCTCCTGCTGTACCCCTTGCAACAGAGCCGTAGACGGCAAAAGACTTGACTCTGAATTCTCTGCAAGTCTCCCTGTAGGCATCCAGAATTAGAGGGAGATACCGCTCCTGGACAAGCCTGTCCAGGTTCCTAACCCTATCTGAGGCCAACAAGATGAAAGACTCTGGATCGACCAGCCTGTAAAGCCTCGGCCGGCTACGCCTGAAGATTGTGAGAACCCTCTGGGAGTGGAGCCTACTGAACGCGACGTTGAGTCTACCTGCATCTAGGCCCAAGATCGACCTTGCCTGCTCGAAGTTGAAGAGGCATCCCTCGAACTCCAGGTAGAGCTTTGAGTAGATTTCGCCTAGCCACCTTGGAAGCCACACTGAGATCATTACATTAACGATTTATTAAGGTTTCTTCTTTCGTGCCCTCAGGATGATACGGACATGACTAGGTCATTCAACCCGCACCGGCGTCGGAGGAGAAGGATAGGTTGGAGGAAATTGCTATGCTAAGCCCAGCCCTAGACCGAGAATTGGCTGTCTTCGAATGTTCTACAACCAGTCTCGAACCCCTAGTATGGAAGGATTTTTCATATGACGGGGGAGGTCTGTAAAGTGAACCCGCCTTGTGCCTAGCAATACCGGGCAGAGTCGAGGAGCTCCAGGGGAGGTTCGGAGTAGTAAACTTCGGAGGGGTTAGGAGGAAGGTAGACTTCTCCCTCCTCCAGAGGTGCAAGGTCGGCGACTACGTCATCGTTCACGCGGGATTCGCCATAGAGATCATGGATGAGGCGGACGCCGAGGAGACCCTATCGCTGATTCGCCAGATAGAGGCCGCCCTTGAATGAGGGGTTTCCATGGATCTTTCCCGCTTCCAGGACCGCAGCCTCGTCCAAAGGGCCGCCCAAGTGTTGAGGAAACTCGCGCCTGACGAAGAGCTGCGTTTCATGCACGTCTGTGGAACCCACGAGAACACCATCACCCGTTATGGCATCCGCTCCATGATACCGGACTCGATCAGGGTGATACCGGGTCCGGGCTGCCCGGTCTGCGTTACCAGCACCTCCGAGATTGATCAGGCTATTGAGATAGCCAGCAGAGGCACCACCGTCTACACCTACGGGGACATGTTCGGGGTTCCAGGGACCCGTAGCTCCCTCAAGCAGGCCAGAGCCCAAGGGGCGAGGGTTCGGGTGGTCTACAGCCTCAGCGACGCCATCAAGATATCGAGAGAATCCGAAGAGCCTGGTGTCTTCTTCGCCATAGGGTTTGAGACCACCGCGCCGACCACGGCCTCGGCGGTCCTCTCGGGAGTCCCGGAGGGCTTCAGCTTCCTCGTCGCCCACCGCCTCATCCCGCCGGCCTTGACAAGCCTGCTAGACATGGGCAGGATCGAGCTCGACGGCCTGATCTGTCCGGGGCACGTCTCGACGATCATTGGGGCCAACGCTTACCGAGTATTTGCCGAGAAGTACGGCATCCCAGTAGCCATATCTGGGTTCGAGCCCCTGGACGTCATCCTCAGCTTGGTCGATCTGGTTAGGCAGCACAAAGACGGTGCGCCGAGGGTTTTCAACGAGTACTCCCGCTGCGTGAGACCCGAGGGAAACCGGCGGGCCTTGGAGATGATGAGCGAGGTATTCGAGGTGCGCGATGCGGAGTGGAGGGGGATAGGCACCCTCCCCATGTCGGGACTGGGGCTGAGGGACGGCTACGCTGACCTAGACGCGGCAAGGATATATCGGGTCAAGACAAACTCAAGGCAGTCCATGCCGCCCGGATGCAGGTGCTCAGAGGTCCTGCTGGGCACCTGCTCACCTACAGAGTGTCCCCTCTTCGGATCCGCCTGTACCCCGGCCCGGCCCGTCGGCCCATGCATGGTTTCGGGCGAGGGGACATGCAGGATCTGGTTCCAGTACGGGGGTTACCAGAAGTGGTAGACCATAAGCCAGATAAAGCGGAAAGACCCGCCCGCGGCCTATCGGTGGACGAGGGTTCGGGCGGATCAGCCATGATGAAGCTGATATCCGAGGTCATCCTCTCAAACGTGACTAGGTACGGATGCGGCGGAGTGACCCTAAGGGAGCTGGATGACTCGGGCTCCATCGTGGTAGGCGACCTAGAGATCGTTCTCACCACCGATGCGCACACCATCAAGCCGATCTTCTTTCCCGGAGGAGACATAGGTTCGCTGGCAGCATCGGGGACTCTGAACGACGTATCGGTCATGGGGGTCAAGCCTAGGGCTATCAGCTTCTCCATGGTTGTAGAGGAGGGCTTCTCGAAGGATGACCTTTCCAGAATAGTCCGCTCGTTCAACGGCGTCCTGGAGGAGGTGGGCGTCGACCTCATAACGGGGGACACCAAGGTACTCGAGAAGGGAGACATAGACGGCGTTGTGGTCACGACGTCTGCCATAGGCGTCACCCAGAAGGGAAGGATCGTCAGGGACAGCGGCATAAGGCCAGGCGACATCATCATCATCTCCGGCTCTGTCGGGGACCACGGGATCTCGATTCTATCGGTGAGGGAGGGCTTCGACTTCCAGCTGGAGACGAAAAGCGACGTAGGCCCCATATGGGAGGTTGTCGAGGCGGCCCTAGAGGCTGCGGGAACGGAGGGAGTACGCGCCATGAAGGACCCCACCCGCGGGGGACTGTCGAATGCGCTTAACGAACTAGCGGAGAAGTCCGGAGTAGGGATGGAGGTAAGGGAGGAGGAGATACCGATAAGGCAGGACATCGCCAGCGCCGCGGAGATGCTCGGCGTGGATCCCCTCTCCGTTACGAACGAGGGAAAGGCAATCATCGCTGTCGACCCTGAGCTTTCCGACGACGTCCTTGCAGCGCTTAGGCGAACAAGGCGGGGGAGGGACGCCGCCATTATTGGAAGGGCCGTGGCTGACCACGTCGGAGAGGTCGTAATGGAGACGAAGGTCGGTGGCAAAAGGCTCTTGGAGCGGCCCATCGGTGACCCCGCACCGAGGATATGCTAGTTTTCAGGTCTGGGACCGAGATGCCGTGGGATGTAGAATGAACTTCCTGTTCATCGCGATAGACACCCTCAGGGCAGACGCTCTCTCCTGCTATGGGAAGAGCGAGAAAACCTCGCCGAACATCGACCGCCTCGCCTCCGAAGGAGTTCTCTTCGAGAACTTCTACTCGGTTGGGAACTGCACGCACCCCGGCTTCACCTCGATGTTGACAGGCATGTACCCGGAGACCACGGGTATCGTTAGCCACTGGACCCGCGTCGAGCTCGACGAGTCGGTCAGGACGATGGCCCAGCTCTTCCAGCAGGCCGGATTTGAAACGGCGGCGGTGGACAACCTCTATGACGGATGGAGGCCGAGGCATCCCTTCTACCCGTGGTTCAGGAGAGGCTACTCCTACTACGAGTATCCCCCTGGAGAGGGCCACTACAGGAAGGGGATCGAGGTCTCCAGAGTTGCCTCGAAGTGGCTGAGACACAGGTCCGGGGAGCCCTTCCTCCTGTTCGTCCACTACTGGGACCCCCATGCTCCGTACAACAAGGCCCCGAGGAGGTTCTACAGGTTCTACCGGGGACGCAATCCATGTGACCGCAGGCTCGACTTCATGCCGCCCATCGTTAGGGATCAGCAAAGACGCATATTCGGAAAGCCCATAACAGACCCCAACTACGTCGTTGCCGCCTACCTTGCCGAGACCCACTACGTTGATTACTGCATCGGAAGGCTCCTCGACGACTTGGAACGCCTCGGCCTCTCGGACAACACGGTCGTGGTGGTGACCTCCGACCACGGCGAGATACTTTCAACCCCAAGGCTGGCCCTAGGTAGGCCCTTCTGCTTCTGCCACATAGGACTCTCGGAGGACTGTCTCAGGATACCTCTTGTGGTATCCGGTCCGGATCTGTCGCACGGCATCCGGGTGAAGGAGCGCTTCCAGCTCGTTGACCTCCTCCCAACACTCTTGGACCTTGCGGGGATCCCCCGTGATCCCCGTGATCGCCTCGACGGGTCTAGCTTTGCAAACGCGCTGTTCGGAAGGAGGGTGAAAGGCAGAGACCAGCTATTCTTCAGCGAGAACACCTACCAGAAGCAGAGGGCAGTTCTCCAGTGGCCCTGGAAGTACATGAGGATGGAGGCGGAGTACGACTCCATGCCACCGAGGTCTCTGTACAACCTGGAGGAGGACCCGCTGGAGATCGTAAACCTGGCTGACGCGGAGCGGGAGACGGCAAACCGTCTGGATAGGGCCATCGAAATGTACGTCAAGGAGGCTACGAGGGGACGTGGAGACCCGCTCAGACTGCAGGAAACAACCGGCACCATATAGCCCCGCCAACACCCAGGGCGGGGAGGGGAGTGGTAGATGGGTATCAATCCTCCTCCTGTCCCTCCTCCTAGCCACCCTCTGCGTATATGCCCACCGGGGCTACTCCAAGAGGCATTCCTCCATATCCCAGATACAGGCAGAGCCGGAGAGATACGAGAACGTGTCCTTTAGAGGTGAGGGAAAAGCCGTTGAGGTCAGAATCACCAACTCTACTAGCTTTACCCTGAGGACCCTGGGTGAGCAGATCAGGGTGGTGTATCCAGGAAGGGTCGCGATTCAGAACGGGAGCCACGTCTTCGTACAGGGACTTCTCAAAACCTCCAAGGGCTACCTCGATGTCACGAAGATCCACGTCTATGGGAACATCCTCCGACTCTACCTACTATCCATACTGGGAGGATGCGCCGCGCTTTTCCTCTTCCTCAGGGACTGGAGGTTCTCAAGAAAGGAGTTGAAATGGGTGACCAGGCGTGCCTGACTGGCTCACATACGTGGCCTCGGCAGCAGCTGTGTACACGCTTCTAGCGCTCGCCGGTGTCTGCAGGAGCAGGCGCTACCTAGGCGTCGCTGCAGTCGGCAGCCTCCTGCCCGACATCGTGAAGATCAGCTATGTTCTCCGTGGATATGCCCACATAGACCTCGTATCGTACTTCATACCGTTCCACACGCCTGTAGGGTCTGTCGTCTTTGCCCTCCTCCTCTCCCACTTCTTCGATGCTTCGGAGAGGCGCAAGATCTTCCTGTACCTTTCCCTGGGGGTATCTGTACACATCCTCTGGGATCTAACGCTGCATCCGTATGGGGGCGGGCAGCTAGTCTTCTTCCCCCTCTCCTTCTCGCAGTACTCCATGGGTCTGTTCTGGGCTGACAGCATCATTCCACTGGCAATATCTTCTAGCAGCCTAGCTGTCGTCAGCGGGCTTTCTCGGAGGCAACGCGCAGCGAATCGGGAGTGATGCCCTGATCGGAAAGACTTTTCTTCATGCCGCCTGGCACCTCTGTGATTCCATGGCCGACTTCAAACCTGATGAATCGGAGTTTGACAGGGTTCTTTCCTCTCCCAAGGAGGGTCCAAGGGAGGCGGGGAGGCTTCTCGCATCCATGTACGTGAGAGAGATGCCCCTTGAAGACTTCAAGGAGCTGTCCAAGTCTTCCCAGATCCCCCCCGAGGTTCACGAATGGCTTTCTAACAAAGGCATCCCCAAAAGCCAGCTCAAGCAGGTTAGGAACGGGTTCAAGTCGAGGATAGGCGAGCTCTTGGACAGCCTTGAGCGCTCATCGAGCTGGGAAGGCTTCACAGGGATGTCCGAGGAGCAGAGATGGGAGCAGATAAGGGCCGGCTGAGGCTCCGCAGCCCAGGCTAGCGCTACCCGTACGGCTCGATCGTTATGACCTCGTACTCTTCCAGCACGGGGAGGGTGAAGGTACACATGTCCCCGCCATATCTGCACTCAAGGGGTCTGTCAAGCCTTCTCGCATAGACGCTGACCGGTTCGCCCACCCCTCTTAAGGAGATCTCAACGTCCCTAACCGTCACGACCTCCTCGATGGGACGTGTCATCTCGCCGGTGAGGTTGACCAGGTGGACTATCAACCTGTTTCTCTGGGGCTGGCGCCTCACGGCTAGGTCGACGCTCGCTGGGCATCTTTTCAGGGCCACAAAAGGTGGGGATGCCCACCTGACCGCGTTCTCTAGGATTAGCCGGAAATCCGGGTTGTGGAAATGGGAGTAGTGCTCGAAGAAGTTTCCGGCGAGAAATATCGATCTGCCCTCTCCATGCCTGTTTAGGAGAATAGATGGTCTGTCGGACATCGGGGGCAGTGGGCTGTACCTCGACGCCATCTTCTCCCTGTAGAGGAATATGGGACTTGCGCTGGTTGGCGTCACATCGATCCCGAAGGTTGGGGCGGGAAGGGTATCGGCGCTTATCCCCCTGGTTATAGGGGTCGACCGATCCACAACGCTCATGTAGTCAAGATCCATGGGACCGAAGACGCCCGTCCTAACAGAGGCCCCGAGGACATCGGAAAGGGAGGGCTGCTCTAAGAGCCGGCCTTCCTCATCGTACCTGGAGGTCTCGAAGCTGGAGATCAGGGTCCCACCCCTTTCGACGAACCGCCTCAGCTGGTCTACACACGATGGCGGCAGACAGGCGCAGTTTGGAGCTATGACCACGTCATATACGGACAGATCCCTGTTGGAGACCCAAGCCTCGTCCACCACGTCAAACGGGATGTGAGAGCGGGCTAGGGCTTCGTAGCAGCCCAGGAAGCTCTCATAGAAGTTTCCGGCGAGGGCTGCGGATGCCTTGCCTCCCTCAGGGGTGAAGTCGGTTACCGGGAGGCTCGCTGTGTAGCTGTCCGCCGTTGCGGCGGACCAGAGGACGGCCACCTTCGAGGCAGAGACCGTATCCTCGAACAGGTCCCTGCTGTCCAGGATGAATTGGTTCATCTGTGCTGCCGCAGCGGCGCCTGGCCGGTCGACAAGCCTTAGAGGTATGCCGAACCAGGGATTTGCCCCGTTTGCAACCGTCTCGGCGTACATGAGCCGGATCTCGGCGGGCGGAAGAAGGTACTCGTCCCACCCCTTGTTGGCGCCCGCTATGAAGACGACTGTCGGCTTCCCCTCTGACTGGGACCTCAGCAGCTTCGCGGTCATCCCGGGCTTCCAGAGCGGCGCCTTTCTCAGATCGTAGTAGAGAAATCCTCCCTCTGCGCCAAGGATGTCCTGGTAGGGCATCAATCTCCTGTTGTCCCTTGCGGCAGGCCAGGAGGGCGAGACCCCGGTGCAGTTCATGTAGATGACGGCATTCGGCCTCCGCCGCTTCAGCGTGCTGTTTGCATCTTTCAGAAACTCGGCTATGCTGTCGTACCTGAACTCGACAAAATCCCTCCACTGTCGAGTTCCCTTTGAGGACTCAGCAAGCTCGTATCCATATCTCTCCTCGAACTTCTCCTTGCAGCTGTGGCAGAAGCACGCATCCCTCACGAATATGGGGCCGTCGAGAAAGACGCCGTCGATCTCGTAGCTGGAAAGATCCTCGATCCCCGTCAGGGCCCATTCGCGCCAGGGAGAGTTGACACACGGCGCCGATCCCCTCCCGTAGAGATCCTCGACGGGCTTGCCGTCGCTTCTGAGCTGGAGCCATGACGGGTGTTCCCGGCCGAGCTCTAGGCTTAGCCAGTGAACGTTGTAGTAGGCAAGGACCCTTATGCCTCTCCTATGCGCCTCGGGGATGTACTCGCCGAAGAAGTCCCTGGGAACCTCCTTGGCGATCCGGGTTTTGAAGAAGAATGTGCCCTTTTCTCCTCCGTAGGTATCGCTGCAGGTGAGGTGCTCCACGTTGAATCCTAGCCGCCTCTTCTCCTCGGCGAGTTCCGCCGGATCCAGTTCAAGCAGCTCGTCGATGCTTGAGAGGCCTAGGTCGCATATGGTGATGGGTCTTTTCCACCAGTCCTCCCCGTCGGCCTGACTCATAAGTTGCCTCTGGATGGAGGTGCCTTGATACGTTTTCCCCTCAGCACTTCGCGTCGAGGCTTTTAGTCGGGTTCGGTCTTCTCGACAGAGGCAA
>CAYWSC010000065.1:0-8631 GCA_964460695.1 Hadarchaeota archaeon (SeqCode) | reverse complement strand
GGCGCCGCTGGCGCGTTTATGGAAGCCGGACTCGAAGAGGATTTCGCGTTGAAGCTCGAGGAGGAGATCGCCAACCTCGGGGCTTTCAAGGCACCTCCACCAGCGCCTTGATTTCGGCTCCCTCGTACTGGGGAGGCAGTTCTCCGATTCTCCAGCCACTTCCAGTCGTCTCGCAGTAGTAGTATCGCACATCCGACTTCTCGAAGTACCTCCCTCCCACCCCTGCCTCCCCTCTGATTCCGACCGCCATGTGATCATCTATGATGATTAGCGCGCAGCCATAGTTGAAGGTGTTCTGGTTTCTCAGGAGAGATGCGAGAAGTATGGAGGTGTCCTCGCAGTCGCCGCCTCCCTCGACTAGGGTCTCTACTGGGAATCTTGGATAGTCGTCACGCTTGGTATCTTCGTCGGAGGTATATGGAAGAGATTGAACCATTGAAAGAACGAAGCTAACCTCGTCGTAGCGGGGATAGCCCGCCCCAGCGGCGTAGAAGTAGAGGATCTCTGAGAGTGCCCGTACCGTTCTGTCCTCGGGTGTAACGTATCTGAGATAGTCCGAATAGGCGGAGATCGTCCTGTCGCCTCCTTGGTATCCCCTATAGTCGTCTTCTGGGATCCTCAGGATTATACGCCAGGCGCGTGGTCCGTAGCTCCAACAGAGCGTGTGAGTCGAGAATGGCTCGCCAACCACGACGGTTGTGGCGAGACGGTTGTTGGCCTCGTCAGTCTCGGCGACGTTGTCCCGGGGATCTACCTCCACGAGGATCTTTGAAAGTCCGACGGGAAGGGCGAAGGCGTCTGGAATGGAGAGGGTGACATTAGACCTGGGGTAGAGCGGTGGAATCTGTACAGTTGAACACGCGTCGCCAACAGAGATCGACATCGATGTCTCGGAAGATCTCTTCTTCCCCCTGTTCTGGACGACGACGAGGAACTTGGTTGCCTGCCCGACTTGTGGCCTATCCGGGTTGACGAGGATCTCTAATGGAATTAGGTCAGGAGCCCAATCTAGGAACGCCCTGCTCGACCTGTTCCCCCGAAAGATATCCCTAATCTGGTCGATATCGTCTGTTATGCACCCGCCCAGAAGGATAGTCACCAGCGTCAGAGCTACCGCTAGCACGGGGCCGACTTGTCTTGTCTCCAATTGATGCCCACCTAGGTCCCTTACGAGAAGTAAGAGAGCGCCTCGTCTACGCTGGCGAAGCCGTACTCAATCCCTTGAAATCTTTCCCTAAGCTGCCGCGTCTCGTTGCGAAGCTCTTCATAGCTTCTAGACTCTCCCTTTATCACGCGCAGCATTATGTCGCATAGCTCCTCTATATCGGACTCCTTGAACCCTCTACGCGTTACCTCTTGGAACCCTATCCTCAGGCCAGACGGATCTCTCGTCTTGCTAGGGTCGTCGTAGGGCAGTAGGTTGCGGTTGACGATGATGTTGGCTCTCTCGAGGTTCTTGGCAACCAACCTTCCCCCACCATGTTCCTTGACGTCGACAGCTATCTGGTGCGACATGGTGAATCCTTTCTTCTCCCCCAGCACCTTCAGGCCGTGCTCGTAGAGATACTCCCCGGCCTTCTGCGCGTTCTTGATGGTCTGCTTCGCGTACTGCTCTCCGAAGGCCCACATCTCCACCGCGGTCAGGGCAAGGGCGGGGAGCCTACGGAGATGATGGTTTGAAACCGAAAGCGGAAACACGCCGGTCTGGACTGCCTGGGCCGCCGACCTTCTCCTCTTGCTGATGTTCCCCTTTCTGTCCTCGAGGCGGGCGAGAATTATGCCACCCTGTGGACCGGGAAACGTCTTGTGGGTAGACCCAGTCAAGAAGTCCACTCCTTCCTCGAATGGCCTTTGGAACTGTCGGCCTGCCAAGAGGCCGAGTACGTGGGCGGCGTCATACACGACGAATGCGCCTACCTCCTTGGCAACCTCTGACAGCTCCTTGATGGGGTGGGGAAAGAGGTATAGGCTTCCACCGAAGGTCACGATTCCTGGCTTGGCGGCCCGGATTATCTTGGCTGACTCGTCGGGGTCTATGTTCATCTCGTCAAGGTCGAAGGCGTGGTCTATCGTATCGAGTCCGACGACCTGACCAGCGAGCCCGGTGTAGTCGTGGGAGATGTGGGATCCGAAGTTCACCGGGGCGACCACCATCTTGTGATTGTGGGTGGCCGAGCTGAGGCCCTTGAAGGTGGCGAGGTTTGCCACGGTGCCTGATATCGGGCGTATGTCGACGAAATCTGCGTCAAAGAGCCCCCTCATAAGCTCAGCGGTCACCGTCTCGATTATCGACATGTAGGTCTGTCCCTGGTAGTGCCGCTCCTTTGGATTCCCCCTGAGATCGTTTTCCCCCTCCGCATAGCGGTGCCAGAGGTCCTCTGTGATTCGGTACATCTCCTTGACGGCGGGGGACGGACAGCCCTCACTGGCGATCAGGTTTATACATTCCTCTCCTCGCCACTTCTCGTGGTTTCTTTGAGCCTTGACCAGTTCGAACAGGCTTGTCGCGACGTCGATCTTCTTCAACTTCGCCACTTCGTTAGTTTTCTCGCTGGCGGTTTTCGAAGAAGGGATCTTAAATGTAGCTTCTGCCTAGTTATCTGGGACTAGGTGCAGCGTCGCCGTGAGAGCCGCGTGGTCAGAGGCGTGGATCCCATCGGGGCTGTAGGTGTCGACGATGGAGACCTGCTTGACCTCTACGTGCATCCACGAAGTACCCCTGACGAAGATGTAGTCGATTCTACGATCGCCATGGGTAAGCTTTCCCTCCGCCGGATACTTTCTGCGAGTCGGGGGCGCCTCCTCCCAGACGTCGAGCAAGTTGCCCATGACCTCCTGTCCCTCGGTCTTCTCCATTCCGGTGAGTATCCTGACCGGCATCTCCTCCGGCGTGGCATTGAAGTCTCCAACAACGAACTTGGGGAGGGGAGAGTTGAACATGTCTAGGAAGCTGAGCAGCTCAACCGCGTTGCAGATCCTCATCTGGGGGCTGAGCGAGAAGTGTGTGACGAAGAACTCAAGCTCGCCTAGGTCGAGAGATATGGTACCGTTCAGCACGATCCGCTGGTGGAAGTCGTTCGGATCCTCGGGATTCCTTGTGAGCTGGATGTAAGAGGCCGACTTTATCGGAAACCTACTCATGACACATAGGCCCTCAACGCAGCGAGGATTCTTCGAGTACACCATGGCGGGCTGGAAGTGGTACTCCAGGCCGGTTCTGTCAGCTATCTGACGTGCCTGATCCTGCCCAATTGAGTTGTAGCGTCGGTCGTCCCTGATCTCTTGGAGACCTATGATGTCCGGGTCCTCCTTCAGAATCGTATCGACGATCAGCCTCCTTCTCTCGGGCCAAGGGTCGTTGTAGTTCCAGATGTTGTAGGTCATTATCTTGACCGTCTGCTCCTCGGTCATGCCCCTCCCGAAACGGGACGAGTCTCCAGTTTAATAACAGATTAGTCCTCCGGGGCCCCCTTCGTCGCGAAATCTTGAAGGGCTCTATCTGTTGGTGAGATCGCCAATTCTATACTTGGCCCGCGGCAGAACGTTTCGACCATCCACAACTCTATCGGAGACGCCACGCAAGAGATCAGCAGCCTCGAGATACTCCCTGTGGGCTGTAACTATGGCGATGCAATCCGAGGAGAGGGCCTCTTCGAGGGTTGCCGGCTTCATCCCCATCTTGGTTATCTCCTCCGCAGGGAACATGGGGTCGTGAACGACGACATCGCGATATCCCTCTAGGAGCTTGACAAGGGAGATTCCCGGTGAGAACCGGGTCTCCTTGACACCCCCACGGAAGGCGATGCCCAGGACGGCTACAGTTGAGGACGACGGCTTCTTTCCTTGGTCTGCTAGGCACATGTCGATCAGCTCCTTCATGTGCCTGGGCATCGAGTCATTTATCCTCCGGGCGTCTCTGATCAGAGAAGTATCGACCCCGTACTCTCTTCCCTTCTCTATGAGAAAGTGGGGGTATACTGGGATACAGTGGCCGCCAACGCCGCTGCCTGGCATGTGGATGTGGCAGTAGTCAGAGGTGCCCTTGTTGGCAGCTTCAACCACCTCCCACACATTGACTCCGTGCTTCTCACAGAAAAGGGCGAGCGTGTTCGCATACGCGATGTTAAGATCCCTGTAGACCCCCTCCGAGATCTTGACGAGTTCTGCGGCTTCCAAGCTGGACACCCGCACGACCTCTCCGAAGGGGGCGAACAGTCCGACAGCTGCGTCGACGCTCTTCTCGTCCCACCCGCCAATGATCTTTGGGTACTTGTACATATTCCGGATGACTCTTCCTGTCATCAGCCTCTCCGGCGCGTGGACCAGCCCGAAGTCCTTGCCCGGCTTCAGGCCGCTTGCCGAGAGCGCCGGGGCGATCACGTTCCTAGTCGATCCCGGCGGCATCGTAGTCTCGACTATTACGAGGTCGCCCCTCCCAAGGCCCTTCGAGACGCTCCCACATGCTTTCAGTATGTTCGAAAAGTCCGGCCGCCCTTTCGAGTCAACGAGCAGCGGCACGAGGATGATGATGACATCTGACGCTCTCGCAGCACTCTCTGCGTCGGTTGTGGCCCTCAGCTTGCCCCGGCCGACCAAGTCGCGGATCATGTCGTCCAGGCCGGGCTCGCCTCTAATCGGACAGATTCCCATGTTTATCTGGTCGACGAGCCGTGCGTTGCGCCTAACGCCTATGACGTTGGCCCCTTCTCGAGCCAGAAGAGCTGCGACCGGCAGGCCCATATTGCCTATTCCCACGACATCGATGTTCAGCTCGCCTGACTTGAGTAGTTCGGTTACACGTTCTGAGGATAAACCGTAAACCTTGGACAAATGCTTCACCTGGCTTGGCAAACGCTGGCCCGGCGGTTCATAAAACTATCGTTAGCCACCTAGAGGTCTATGAGCCAAGCTCAAGCCACGTCTCGGGTCCACTCGGTAGGACCAGGATCTTGGACTTAGGGCCTAGCCTCTCCAGTGCTTTCTCGATGCCCTCCTCGACGCTTGAAACTGGGTTCATCCACAACCGTCTCAAGAGGTCGTCATCCAGATTCTCGGAGAAGACCGAGATCCTCGCCTTCAAAAGAACCCTCGCCAAGACTTGGACCTGCCACTGGTCGACGACGAAGAACCCTGGCGTACTGACCTGTCTTAGAAAGTTCTCGGGCGAGCCCGCGTCCAGTATCATCTCTTGGAAGGTTTCGTGTCCCACTCCTTCGGAGCACTCGGCGGCCATGATGATCTCGCCGCCCTGGCGGATAACGGCTTCCGGGGTTGTCATCCCCTTCACCGCCTGGTAGAGGTTGAGATCGAGTGGATAGCCTCCGTTGTTCGTTATCGCGATGTCCACCGGCTCGGGCAGGGTGACCTTGCAGGTCTCAGCCACGAAGCGCGTTCCCTCTTCGTGGGCCTTTATGACGTCCCCCGCGAAGACCCGCGTGATCTCTCTTTCACGGTTGATGGTTACGTTGACTAGGAACTCGGGGCCAACCTTCTCCGCCACCTCTACTGCGTCCTCGTAGATGGGGTTGCCACGGGATATGCCGTATCTTGCCTTTGGATGGCCGATGTGGGACGCCCCGTGGTTTGCCATGATAGTCTGTAGGCCGGCGCAGCCGGGGAGAATTGCCTTCCTTCCCCCCGTGAAGCCGGCGAAGAAGTGCGGCTCTATATAGCCGGTGAGTATTCTGAACTTGGACTCGTGGACGATGCGATTTATCCAGATGGGCGTCCCCGTCGAGGTCTTCCCAAGGTAGACAAGGGAGTCCTTATCCCTGGCATCATGGTTGACAACTCTGAGTCTTTTGACGATCTCTTTTCCAAGCATCTCCTCTAGCTCTTGCTTTGTATTCGGCCTGTGGAGGCCCGTTGCCACCAGGATCGTTATCTTGTCGTCCTCTACTCCGGCAGAATTCAGCTCTTCGATCAGGGGCGGCAGGATCAGACGTGTGGGGACGGGACGGGTCTTATCCGAGACCACGATCGCGACGTCGTCGTCGGGCGTCACCCTCTTGGCAAGTGGAGGAGATCCAACAGGAGACCTTATCGCGTCTCTGATGGCCTCGTACGGGTCTTCCACGCCGGGTAGGTGCTTCGGCTCGACTATCTTGTAGAGGTTTTCATCAGGGACATCTATCTCCAGGCCCTTTCTCCCGTACGAAATTCTTACCCTCATTGTCCTCGCAGACACATGGAGAGGCGCGTTAAGACTTTTTCCCTGGCGACGAGGGCTCTCCCTGCAGGTCAAAAGGAGTCTATTGGCTAGTCTTCGCACACCGCGTATATCTGAAACTTGAATGGGGTTGGTCCGGGGTTTCGGTCCTCTAGGTAGATCGACAAGGTGAAGTCGTTGCTAGGGGAAGGTTGTTCTAGGACGAAGGCAGTGCCCCTAACGTGGATCGGCTTGATGTGGATGGTACACTTCTTGTCTTTGGGAATTGGGTTGTGAGTGACCATGAATGGCGTATGGATGGGGTCGTCAGAGAGGTGGTTGATCGTGAAGCGGTCGTCCTGGATTCGGAGAACGTCCCTTCCATCGACGGTCCCAGACCAGGTCGCGATGAGAATGGCATCTTTTCTCTCTTTAAGGATCTGCGTGGACTGATTCGCCGCCGTTTGGAACATCCTGCGGACCTCAAACTCTGTGGGCGACTGGTCAAGGATCTTCTCTGCCTGTGGAAGATCGTCGAGCGCTCTCTGGGCGAGGCTGACAACGGTGTCCACGGCTAGCGTGTTGTAGTAGGTGAATCTATCCCTGTACGAGCTGAGCGATTCTCTGAGGTCCGCCAGAAACCGCTCCAAAAGGCGCCTCTGCCGATCGGCGGGATCTTCCCTGTATCTGAAGTACTGGAGGAACGTCTTGCAGTAGTGGGCGTTCAGGCGAATCGCTGCACAGCCATGCTCTAGAAGCTGTTGCAATCGAGATGCGTTTTGCTTGTCTCGAATTCTTTCTACGCAATTGTAGAACTTGTCAAGGATCGAGGAATACAGTTTCACTCCTTCGTCCAGCTCTTCGAAGGTCTCCTCTAGCCATGGCTTCGTCTCCAAGTAGAGGTCTCTTAGGAAGGCGTCATGCCCCCTGCCGTTGTCCCAGAGGGGATATCCCTCATGAACGAAGATGTTGCATCTGAGGTGACGCAGCGGGTTCCAGTGGCGCAGGCCAACCTGATGCAGGTATAGGCCCTTCCTCACCGCCTTGGAGGTCTTGAGGAAGATCTCGGCGATCTCGTCGCATACCTCCGACCCGAAGGTCTTTGCTGCCCATTTCCTCGTGATCTCTAGTAGGTCCTGCGAAGGATCCCATCCGAGCCGGGAGAATGTGTACAGAATCGCCTCTCCGGGTAGGCCTGAAGCGATGCCGTTCATTATTCCCTTTGCTCCCCTCTCAAAGGCCCACTGCAATGCTGCGTGGAAGTAGGGGGCGGGAAAGTCTAGGTAGGTGCCTGATCCGTGATAGCCGCTGTAGAGCTCCCCCTGGGCAATGGTGGTATGGGGCGTCAGTCCGAACGTCGGGTTGAAAGGCTCGTAGTAGTACCACTGGTCGCCGGTGGTGAGCTTTATGGCTACGAGCAGGTTCTTGACTGGGACCTCTGATGTGAAGGTCCTTTGATATACCTGCGGCACGGAGTGCTGTTCGTGGACGTTCGTCACCCAGGTCCTATTGAGATAGATCTTCCCAAATTCTCCTGCGACTACCCTGTGCATCGTGGTAACGAACCGTCTATACCGCTCCTCTATCCTCGGGTCAGGCTCGGATTCCTCAGAGTGGATCAGGTCCAGGGTGAGAAAGTCGTGGTGGGGTATCTGTTCGCCTATCCTAGTTCCAATACCATCCAGTTCAGGGACTTCTAGAAGCAGGCTGCGGTACTTCGAACCGAGGAAATCCCACAGACGCGAGTCTTTGACCGATGCCCTTATGCCCAGACGATCCAGTACAGCGGGCAGGTAGGTCAGCTCGTCGCCTATCACCATGACCTTCAAGTGGTGTGAATGTGCAACTTGGATGAATCGTCTTAGATACTGCAGGTATCTGTGGCTGCGGGGTCCGTAGGTTGGGTCGTCCCACGGTACGTAGTTCTCGGTGCCGCTGATCATAACGATGTTGTACCCGTATCTCAGGACGTTCCTCAGAGAATTCTTGAAGGACCTACATGCAGATTCTATGTCTTCGGGGGTCGCACTAGGACCGTCCTTGGTGTCGGGAACAGGCGTTCCCACCATCGCTATGCGGTACGGCATCGCCGGGGCGGTCGGCCCTATCGCCGTGGGGTCTACCTCGGGTCCTAGGGCAGATATCTCGTCGGCCAGCCGAAAGAGTCCGTAGCAAATGCCAAGCGGCGTTCTTCCAACGAGCTCGAGCTTTCTCCTGCCCTTCCAGGTGAATCTGAACATGCTGCCATCCACAAGGGCCCTCTCGTGCCTTTCCAACTCTGGACGGCTTGTTCCAATTCTAGCGGCTCGAATCCAGAGAGTCAAGCCCGGGCTTCCCTCTCCCTTCCGGTCCACGGATACTCCCCTAGAGCGTAGGCATCCCTCTAGGTTCTCTAGGCCCGCCGCCACTGCGGGGTCGCGCAGCAGGTTGTCGTCTCCCCTGATGCACCACCTTCCGATTCCGCCGGGAAGGCGCGCCGAGCT
>CAYWSC010000064.1:1918-8781 GCA_964460695.1 Hadarchaeota archaeon (SeqCode) | reverse complement strand
TTCAAGCTTTCCTCGGACCTCGTGGCGGCGATGTGGACCTCTAGGTCCTTGAGCCTCAAGAGGGCTGCGGCCAAGAGCCCGAGCGGCCCGGCACCTGTTACCAGGGCGGATTTCGGCTCCCAGACCAGCCTCCGCTGAATTAGGAAGCACTGCTGAACCGCCTTCTCGGCGATACTGAGGGGCTCCAGCAGCACCGCCGTTTCAAGGAGATCTTCAGGGACCTTCACCAAGAAGCGGGCATCTGTCGTCGCGTACTCCGAGGCGAACCCGTGGAGCCTGTAGATTCCATGCTCACGATAGTTTCCCTCCGAGCACATGTCGGGTTCGCCCGACCTGCAGTTTATACACCCATCAGGCCTTCTCACCGTGGGTACGACAAGATCCCCCCTCTCGAACCCGGCAAAGTCGCTTCCTAGCTTTTCAATCCTAGCCACCGCCTCGTGCCCCACCACCAGATACTCACAGCCCTCAGGCGGCGTCCCATACTCGCCCCGATATATCTCCCTGTCAGTTCCGTCGATTCCAACTTCGAGGATCTTGAGAAGAGCCTCTCCCCTCCCCGGCTCGGGGGCCGGGATGTCGGCCACGACGGCGGAGTTTTTCTGTGGAGGATAAGTGACAATAGCCTTCAACTTGGACCTCACCGGTTTGGCTAGGTTTTGGAGCCGGAAAAGGCTTTCCCAATGTGTCAAGTGGGTGCCCTTTTCTGCGAAGCCTAACCGGCCCGTACCAGACCACCGACCCAAAGAGGATAGCTGGTACCAGCGACTCGACGAAGTGCCCCGGTAGCCTTGAGCCGAGGATAGCCGAGGGTCGGTGCAGTTCGTATGGACAGTTTCATCATCTCAACACCCTCCGTACGAGTCTCCCTGCGATTTATTAGCACGGAGGCGTGTTTGAACGATTAGACATGACCTACGTGGAAGAGATCGCAGAGATAGAGCGCCGGATTAGGGATCTTGAGATCCAGGGAGCCAGAAACGTTGCGATATGGGGCCTCAGGTGCCTCGAACTGGCCGTCAAGCACGCTCCTGCATCGACGCCCAGCCAGCTGATCGACACCATGGGGAAGATAGCTAGGGAGGTCTCCCTGATTAGGGTCACCGAGCCGATGCTGAGGAACGTACTGGCGACCGTTCTGTACGAGGCGAAGAAGGCACGACCGGAGAAGGTTGAGGATCTGAGATCTATGACTCTCAAGCTCTGCAGTGGCCTCCTCGACGATCTGGAGTCCAGCCTCTCCGAGATCCAGAGACAGGGCGCCCGGGTCATCAAGGACGGCGACACGATCTTCACCCACTGCCACAGCTCGAGCGTCACCAAGCTGATAATATCCCAGTCAGAGGAGAAGGACATCAGGGTGCTGTGCACCGAGACTAGGCCAAGGTGGCAGGGCCGCAAGACGGCCCGGGAGCTGGCGGAGGCAGGCATCGACGTCACTCTGTTCGTCGACTCGGCGGCCAGGATGTTCATGGATGAGGCGGACCTCGTCCTGATAGGGGCAGATGCGGTCGGGGGAGGACTTCTCTACAACAAGATCGGCTCGTACATGGTGATCCACTTTGCAAACGAGGCAGGGGTCCCCGCTTACTCGGTGTGCGAGAGCCGAAAGTTCGACCCTCTGATCAGGCACGGGCACAGGCAGCCGGTAGAGGAGAGGCCCCCGTCCGAGGTGATAGACGGCGAGGTTCCCTTCAAGGTCCGCAACCCGGCCTTTGAGACCGTGCCACTGGAGATGTTCTCGGGGATAATCACCGAGCTTGGAATCGTTGATCCCGCGAGGGTCGACGAGCTCATGGAGAGGTACGAGCATCTGGTTCCAGAGCTGGAGAAGCTGGTGAATTGGTGAAGGTGGTCTAGTTGAAGCTTAGGACGCGCTTCCTCGACATACAGGCCGGCGAGACGCTGGTCGCGATACTGAACAGGGCGGACGCCGACGAACTCGGCCTGAAGGCCATTGACAGGATCAGGCTGTCCGCCGATGGTAGGGAGATAGTGGCGATCCTAGACGTCGCCGAGCGCACGGTTAGAAAGGGGGAGGTGGGGCTCTACCAGGAGCTCAAGGAGTTCCTCGGCACCCCCTCCGAGATCGAGGTCACGCCGGCGGAGAAGCCCAGGTCGGTAAGGTTCATAACCGACCGCATAAAGGGAAGGATGCTCCAGCCCGGCGAGCTGAGGCAGATAGTGAGGGACGTGGTAGACCGCAGCCTGTCATCCCTTGAGATCGCCGCCTTCATTACCTCCCTCGAGATGAGGCCCCTGTCGATGGACGAGGCCGAGGCCATAACCAGGGCGATGGTCGAGCTCGGAGAGACCCTGGAGTGGGGCAGAGGCCCGATCTTCGACAAGCACAGCATTGGTGGCGTGCCGGGAGACAAAACGACCATGCTGCTTGTCCCAACAGTTGCGAGCCTAGGGTACACCATCCCCAAGACCTCTTCGAGGGCAATAACGTCCCCTGCCGGAACGGCCGATCGCGTCGAGATGCTCTGCCCAGTTGAGCTTGAGATAGACGAGATAAGGAGCGTGGTCGAGAAGACGAATGGCTGCATGGTCTGGGGTGGAGCCGTCGACCTCGCACCGGCCGACGACCTCTTCATCCAGGTCGAGTACCCGCTTGCCATTGATCCTCTCTACCTACCCTCGGTTCTCGGCAAGAAGAAGGCAGCGGGATCCGACTACGTAGTGATAGACCTTCCAACTGGGAAGGGCGCAAAGCTCCAGACCATCGACGAGGCCAACGAGTTTGGAAGGGACTTCATCGCTCTGGGAAACAAGCTCGGGATGAAGGTCCAGTGCGGCGTCACCTTCGGGGAACAGCCCATAGGCAACAACATCGGCCCAGCCCTCGAGGCGAAAGAGGCTCTAGAGACGATCATGGGGAAGAAACAGACACCAGATCTAGTGGGGAAGGTAAGCTCCCTCATCGGAATCCTCCTCGGCATGACCGGAGAGAAATTCGGGAAGCAGAAGGCGTTGGAGGCGATGAGGAGCGGAAAGGCAGAGGCGAAGATGAGGGAGATAATCGCGGCTCAGGGAGGCGACCCAGAGATCCAGCCCGAGGACATAGAGGTCGGTGAACACACCGTCGAGATTGAAAGCAAGCGCTCAGGCGAGGTTGTGTGGATCGACAACCACCAGGTGGTTACCATCGCGAGGGCTCTTGGGACCCCGAAGCACAAGGGCGCCGGCCTATGCATACCGAAGAAGATGGGCGACAGGGTTCGTGAGGGCGAACCCATCCTGAAGCTCTACGCCGACAAGGCGAGCAAGCTGGCCCGCGCGGAGAAGCTCCTAGAGGAAATGGAGCCGGTTATGGTCGCCGAGAACCTCGCCGACAAGATCCTCCTCCGCCAGGTGACGGAGGTCCCAGAGATCCCGTTCATCCTGGAACGGTAACCCCGTCTCAAAAAGAGTTATCAAACCGTCTTCCAGACGAGGCCTGGATAGGAGATGCCGAGGATATCTACAATCTACCAGGTAAAGGACGGCAAGCTGGAGCGCAAGAGGCAGGAATGCCCGAGGTGCGGACCAGGCACGTTTATGGCCGAGCACGAGAACCGCACCTCGTGCGGCAAGTGCGGGTACACTGTCTTTAAGAAGAAGTAGGCCTCCCGGCTAGTTCTCGTTCCCAGAGTCCTGCCGAGCCAAAGGTCGGATGAGAGGCCTGGATAGGCGGATGCGAGATGCTTTGTCTCGGAATGGAGGGAACCGCCCATACACTGGGCATAGGGCTAGTTGACTCCTCAGGCAGGGTCTTGGCGAACACGAAAAGTGAGTACAGGCCGGCGAAGGGAGGTATACACCCCAGGGAGGCCGCCCAGCACCATGGAGCAGCCCTCGCCGACCTTCTCCTCGAGACCCTCAAAGACAGCGGCATATCGCTGGGCCAGATAGACCTCGTGGCGTTTTCACGGGGGCCAGGCCTGGGACCCTGTCTGAGAACGGTGGCGACGGCGGCCAGGCTGCTCTCCATCAGGCTTGGCGTCCCCCTGGTTGGGGTCAATCACTGCGTCGCCCATGTCGAGATAGGGAAGCTCACCACCGGCGCGACGGACCCTGTCACGGTCTACGTCTCAGGGGGCAGCAGCCAGATACTCGCCTTCACAGGCGGCCGCTACAGGGTCTTCGGCGAGACCGAGGACGTCGCCCTTGGA
Organism: Hadarchaeota archaeon (SeqCode); assembly: GCA_964460695.1. Lineage (GTDB taxonomy): Archaea > CAYQAE01 > CAYQAE01 > CAYVLA01 > CAYVLA01 > CAYWSC01. The sequence continues at coordinate 4,624 of CAYWSC010000064.1, read as the reverse complement.
AACGCCCTCGACACGTTCGCAAGAGAGGTCGGGATTGAGGAGTTCCCGGGCGCCAAGAAGGTTGAGCAGCTCGCCAAGGGCGGCAGATATGTTCCCCTTCCATACGTCGTCAAGGGAACTGATCTCAGCTTCTCAGGGATAGTTACCCACGCGGTTGAGCTGCACCGCGCCGGAGCCAAGGTTGAAGATCTATGCTTCTCGATTCAGGAGGTCTGCTTCTCCATGCTCACTGAGGTCGCGGAGAGGGCGCTGGCCCACACCGAGAAGGACGAACTTCTTCTAACGGGGGGAGTTGCGGCCAACCAGAGACTAAGAGAGATGCTCGGCATCATGTGTGACGAGAGGGACTGCAGGTTCTCCGTCGTTCCCCGGGAGTACGCCATGGACAACGGAGCAATGATAGCTTGGAACGGCATACTCATGTATCAGGCCGGCCAGGCCATCGATCCCGCCGATTCGGCCGTGATGCCGAAGTGGAGAACCGACCAGGTGGATGCCCTATGGGTCAAGCACTGACGGCCATAGCCAAGGGCGCAGAGGCGGATCTCTATTCGGCCCGCTTCTCAGACGTCTTCTTCACGACGAGCACATTCAGAGAGGTCATAATCAAGAGGCGCGTCCCCAAGGGGTATAGGATACCCGAGCTGGACCTCCAGATCCGCACACAAAGAACGGTGGCCGAGGCCAGGATTCTAGCCGAGGCGAGGAGGATCGGCGCCAACGTCCCGGCAGTACTCGGCGTCTGGAGGAAGCACTGTGTACTCGTGATGGAGAGGATTGAGGGTACAAGGCTAAAGGAGCTCCTGAACACCGAGGTCGAGGGGAGGCTGGATGCATGTAGAGAGGCCGGCAGGCAGCTTGGAATACTGCACAGGGGCGGCATAGTCCACGGCGACCCGACCACCTCCAACATGATCCTTCGCGACCGGGACGTATACCTCATAGACTTCGGCCTAGCCGAGTTTAGCGACTCGGTCGAGAAGAGGGCTGTGGACGTCCACCTCCTCAAGACCGCCATGGCCAGCACCCACTTCCACCTCTTCTCAGCCTACTACTCCTCGGCGCTCGAGGGATATGAGAGCGAGATGGGAAAGGACGCGTCCACAGTTCTAGATAGACTCTCCGAGGTGGAGAAGAGGGGCCGCTATGTCGAGAGATAGGATATGCGTCCTCTCAGGGGGAACAGGAACCCCGAAGCTCCTGCAGGGCCTGGTCAACCTCGTGGACCCGGAGAAGCTAGACGTCATTGTGAATACGGCCGACGACGTCTGGGTCGGGGACCTCTACGTCTCACCAGACATAGACACGGTGCTCTACACCCTTGCCGGGATAGTCGACCAGGAGAAGTGGTACGGGATACGGGGAGACACCTACAGGGTCTACGAGGCGAGGAAGAGGAAGGGGCTTGACGACATTCTGCGCCTAGGCGACCGTGACAGAGAGCTGGTTTCCCTTAGAACCTCGCTGATGGCCCAAGGGATGCCCCTGTCCGAGGCCGTCCGGGAGCAGTGCACAGCCCTCGGGATAAGGCAGCGGGTCTGGCCTATGAGCGATCAGAGGGTCCAGACCTACATCCAGACGCCGGTGGGAGAGATGGAGTTCCAGGAGTTCTGGGTGAGGAGGGGAGGAAGAGACCGGATACTAGGAATCATCTTCCGGGGTATTGACGAGGCGAGGATCTGCAGCGGCGCCGAGGCTGCGCTGAGATCGGCTAGGGCGGTGATAATCGGGCCCTCAAACCCAGTAACCTCCATCGGTCCGATAATACGCACGGCAGGCGTAGTCGATCTCCTCAGACAGACAAGGGTGGTAGCCGTCTCCCCGCTGAAGAGGGGGGCCGTTTTCAGCGGGCCGGCGGGAAAGATGCTCAGAGCCCTGGGCCTCGAAGTCTCGCCCGTCTCGATCGCCGAGCTGTACCGAGAATTCTTGGACGCCATTCTAATCGACTCAGAGGACGCAGAGCTTCGCCCGGTCCTCGAGAAAGGATACGGCGTTGAGGTTCACACCTGCAGCCTGGAGATGCGCACCCAGTCCGATAAATTTAAATTGGCTCGAGCCGCGCTGGCCGCTGCGACTGAGGGGGAGACCGTTGGGCGAAGAAGCCGGTGAGAGCCAGCCAACTCTCGAGGAGAAGATCGACATAATCCTAGCCAGACAGGACGAGATCGCCGAAGCCCTCGAGAGGGAAGGGGTACTGGACAGCCAGCTCAAGACCGCTTTGAAGGTACTGATATACCTATTGATCCTCCTCCTAGTTATCCTGATCGTCAGGTTGATCCTGGTACCTGTCATATCCTACATCTGAAGATGTGAAACCATGGACAGGGCTCCTATCGTCTGGCTGCTGCCGCTGGTCATAATGGTATTTGGAACCTGCGCGGCCCTCAACCAGGCGAAGATCACAGACCTAGAAGGGGTCATTACGATCCTGCCAAACATGTACTCCCGGGAGGAGATCCGCCTCACCTACCAGGGGATCTCGGGCAAGATACTCGGCGACGAGTTCCACGTCCCCGGCGAGGTCACGGGGCTGAAGGTAGCCGACTCCCTAGGATCGATTCCACACTCCGTGAAGAAGGTGGAAGGCATCAGCGTTATCCGCTTCTACTTCAGAAGGCCTCTCCAGCAAGGCCAGAGCCAGACGGTGACCATCAGCTACACGTCTTCCAACTTCACGTCCAAGAGTGGATCCACCTGGAGCTATTC
>CAYWSC010000064.1:0-1818 GCA_964460695.1 Hadarchaeota archaeon (SeqCode) | reverse complement strand
GAGGACCGGGAGAGGAGGATTGTCAGAGAGCTGGCTGACGGGAGGAAGCTCACCCAGGCCGAGCTTGTCAAGGCAACCAAGCTCTCCAAAGCGACAGTCTCGCGTGCAGTAGTTGAGCTTGAGAGGAGGAGGATAGTGGACAGGGAGAGGAGTGGCCGGGTTGTTAGGGTCAAGCTCCAGGACTGGATAATGGAGACCTAGGGCCGGTTGGGCAGTCTTCCTGTCCCAACTGGGCTCCGACAAAAAGGTTAAGTTCTCCGAGGATAAGCTGGTATCGTGCCGATCCTCTCCGACCTGCTCGTCTCCAGAGGCGTCGACCCAGCCTCTCTGGAGAACTACAAGAGATGCGACATCTGCCGCAGGCACGGGCCAGAGGTGTTGAAGTCGTATGCCTGCACCGAGGAGGTTTGCAGGGAGCTGTGGGGCGAGCTTGCCGACCGCCACTGGAAAAGCACCGACCAGCGGAAAAAAGATATAAGAGGCGAACTGCAGGCGGTGGCGAGGACCTTGCTCAACAGGATCCTCGGGAGAAACAACATATGATCAGACCCTTCGACGTTCTGACGAAATGCCTCGGCAAGACGGTCCTGATCAAGACCAAGGACAACAAGCTGTACGAGGGTGAGTTGAAGAACTACGACGTCAACATGAACATCACCCTGACCGGCGCAACTGAGATGGAGGACTCCTCCCCCGTCAAGCGTTACGGAACCCTCATCATCCGTGGAAGCACCATCGTCTGCCTGGGCACCAAGAAGGAGACCCCCCAGGGGATCGAGGTCAAGTAGCCGGTCTGTGGCTATGCCCCCCATTCTCGACCTGCTCGCACCGTATCTAAAGCTCCTTTTCATAACGCTTCTACCCTACATTGAGCTGAGGGGAAGCATACCGGTTGGAATAGGGCTCGGGATGAACCCCTCCACGGTCTTCCTGGTCTGCACCACGGCCAACGTCCTGATAATCCCGCCGATACTCCTCCTCCTGGAGATCGGGTTTGACTGGTTCTTCAGAATCGGCTGGGCCCGCAGGCACATCTACGGCAGGGTCGAACGCTTCCGGGAGACGGCGAGGAGGAGGGTGGGCAGCTACGGGCTATGGGGCCTCGCCGGCTTCGTGGCCATACCACTGCCAGGAACCGGGGCCTACTCCGGCTGTCTAGCCGCCTACCTCTTGGGCCTGGAGAAGAAGAGATCGGCCGCGGCCGTGGCCGTCGGCGTCGCCGTCGCCGGGGTACTTGTGACGGCCGCCTCTATAGGGCTGCTCAGGGCGCTTCAAACCGGCTTGGGAACAGCCATTGCCCTTCTTGCCCTCCTCTCAGTCCTAGGTTGGTTCGCCTACAGATGGGAGAAGAGGTCAAGCTGATCCGGCCTAGCTAGGAGAAGCAAGCGAGGCCAAGTCGGGACGCGTCAATATTTTTTAAAGGGCCTATTCACCGGATTGGTCCTTCGCGGTGGAAGCATGAAGAGGATAAAGGTCATCCCAGAGAGATGCTCAGGGTGCAGGATCTGCGAGCTTGCCTGTGCTCTTGCCCACTTCAAGGTAAACAACGCCAAGAAGGCGGCGATCAGGGTCTTCTCAATCTATCCCAATCCCATTATCCGAACGCCAATAGTCTGCAGGCAGTGTGACGAACCAGCCTGTATGGAAGCATGCCCGACGGGCGCCATAAGGGTGGGGGAGGATCTGGTGGAACTTGACCAGGCCCAATGCATCATGTGCCTCAAATGCGTCGAGGAGTGCCCCTACGATGCATTGTTTGTCCACCCCGAGGTGGATCATCCGCTGAAGTGCGACCTGTGCGGCGGGTCGCCAGCCTGT
>CAYWSC010000063.1:0-8813 GCA_964460695.1 Hadarchaeota archaeon (SeqCode) | reverse complement strand
CCCCGATCAGGGCACCCTCTATGATCGAGACGGCGACGATCATCACGATGACTATCATGACTATGGTGTTCTTGAGCTCGGCGTCCTTTCTCGCCTTCTCCTTGTAGCTCTCCACGAGCCGCTTTCCCTCGCCGGCTGGGAAGACTCTGACCTTGGGGTTGTTCTCGTCCTCGGGGTTGGGGAAGATGACCACGTCCTCCAGCTCCTCGGCAGGGAGCAGCTCAGCCATGGCGCGGCCAAGCATAGACTTCCCAGTTCCCGGCTCGCCGATCAAGAGGACGTTCCTCTTCTGCTTGGCAGCGGTCTTGATGACGTCCACTGCCTCTTCTTGACCTATCACCTGGTCGATTATCCTCTCAGGTATCTTGACTTCGGCGGTGGACTTGACCTTTGTATAGTCCTCCTCAGCCTCCGGAGAACCCTCGGCTGCCTCTTGCTTGGAGGATCTTTCCCTCACCCTAGGCAAATAGACATCACCCAGATGCCGCCCAGAAGAGATTCGCTCATTGCAAAGACGACATCACCTCTTCCCGAAAATTCTATATAAATGCTTTTTCCACGCTAGATTGATACCTAGCTGGGCCGCAAGTGGTAACTTGAAAGGAAAGGCAAGGCTGGTCACATGCATAACGGGGACCCCTGGAACGGGAAAGTCTACCGTTGGAAAGCTCCTCGCCCGGAGGGGTCTCTTCGTTGTTGAGATAGGAGATCTCTGCAGGAGGCATGGTATCTACTCCTACATCGAAAACGGCGAGACCCTTGTCATAGATGAAGGTCAACTCTCCGAATTCCTATCAAGGTACCTCCGAGGGGTCGAAGAAGCCATCGTGGTCGGGCATCTGTCCCATCACTACCCCGAGCCGACTTCCGTCGTCGTCTTGAGAACCCGTCCAGATGTCTTGGAGGAGAGGCTAAGATCGAAGGGGTGGCCTCGGAGGAAGATCGAGGAAAACGTCGAGGCGGAGGCCTTGGACATAATCCTTGCAGAGGCGCTGGAGATGCACGGAGGGAAGGTCAGCGAGATAGACACAACGGCCCTGTCCCCAGGCGAGGTCTGCGAGAGGGTTGTTGAGATCCACAGACTTGGAAGGAGATACCCTCCCAAAGCGAGGGACTGGCTTCTTGCTCACATTTTAAAGGATTTGAACGCAAGATAGTACGATCGATATGGATATCCGCAGCAGCCTGTTGATGGGATTGCTGATCGGCCTGCTCATGATGGTAGGGTACCTAGTTGGAGGTGGAAGCCCCTACTTCGTGCTAGTCTTCTTCATCATGGCACTACTCATCAATCTCGTCGTGTATTGGTACAGCGACAGCCTCGTCCTGAAGATGTACCGAGCAAGGATTCTGGGTGAGGCTGAGCGCCCCGAACTCCAGGCCATGGTGGCGAGGCTTGCCGCAAACGCCGGCATCCCGAAGCCAAAGGTCGCTATAGTGCCAAGCGACGTCCCCAACGCCTTTGCAACGGGTAGGTCTCCGTCTTCAGCAGCCGTGGCCGTGACCAACGGCGCCCTCAACCTCCTCTCTAGGGACGAGCTCGAAGGAGTTCTCTCCCACGAGATTACCCACATCAAGAACAGGGACACGCTCGTCATGGTCTTAGCGGCGGCCATAGCGGGGGCCATCGGCTACATGGCCTTCTGGGCGCGGTGGAGCCTACTGATGGGCGGATCTAGGAGGGACGAAGGTGGCGGGAACCTGATCGGCCTAATCTTGGTTGCCGTTCTGGTGCCCCTGGCCGCGATGATAATACGCCTCGCAATCTCCCGTGGCCGGGAGTATATGGCGGATCGCGGGGGAGCCGCCATTTCCGGCAAACCGGGTTCACTGGCGGACGCTTTGGAGAAAATAGAGACCTACGTTCGAAGGAGGCCGGTGCAGGGAGGCAACCCAGCCACAGCCCACCTATTCATAGTCAACCCGTTCAGGGGAGATGCACTCGCCAGCATATTCTCGACCCACCCACCAACATCCGAGAGGGTCAAGAGGCTGAGGAGGCTCGAGAAGGAGCAGCGGATAGGCAAGATATTCTGAGCCACTAGCGTGAGGTGTTCGATGAAGCAGATCTTCCACGCCTTCAAGAATCTGGAGGACGAGGACTTCAGGCTTCTGGCGATAATCGAAGCTGGACTGAGGCGACGTAGGTACGTCCCGAAGGAGGAGATCCTGGCGCATTCTAAGATGGACCTATCCGACCTAGACTACTACCTTGGTAGAGCGGACCGCCTAAGGCTCCTCGAGAAGTGTGGCCAGCCCTACGAGGGATACAGACTGCTTCCGAGGGGGTACGACTTCCTCGCCTTGAACGCACTGACCCGGAGAAACCGCGTCGACGCTATTGGTGACAGGATAGCAGTGGGGAAGGAGTCAGAGGTGTACGAGGCCGTGGAAGACGGCGGGTCCAGCATCGTGATCAAGTTCCACAGGCTTGGAATGACCTCTTTTCACAAGGTGAAATCCCTGAGGGTCTACCTGGCTGGGAAGAGGCACTACTCCTGGATCTACGCCTCCCGTCTGGCGGCTCAGAGGGAGTTCGAAGCCTTGCAGCTACTCAAGGACGTCCTTCCGGTTCCCCGCCCAGTCGACTACAACCGGAACGCCGTTGTCATGGAGAGGATCGAGGGATGCGAACTGGTGGAGGCAGATCTAGATGAACCGGACGAGGCGAGGAAAAGGCTGCTTTCATACATCGACAAGGCCCTAGAGGCCGGAGTCGTCCATGGAGATCTCAGCGAGTTCAACGTTCTTTTCGACGGGGAGGCATTCACCCTGATCGATTGGCCCCAGTGGGTCTCCCCGTCCCACCCGCAGGCAAGGTTTCTCCTCAACCGCGACAGAGAGAACATCGTGAGGTTCTTCGAGAAGCGATACGGCATTGGTGATGGGCAGAGGTAGTGGGAGTATCTGCTTTGGTCCAGAAGAGACACCTCATTGTGGGCATCGATCCCGGAACGACCACGGGAGTAGCCATGCTGGGGCTAGACGGCCAGATCCTTGGAGTCTACAGCTCTAGAAACTACGGGATGAGTGACCTGGTCCAACTTATCGTGGAGAAAGGCTATCCTCTCATAGTCGCAACAGACGTCTCCCCGGTTCCATCTTTCGTCGAGAAGATCTGCCACCTCTTCGAGGCGGTTCTCCACGAACCCCCGAGATCCCTCACCACGGAGGAGAAGAAGGACCTGACCACCACCTTCGCGGAGAAACACTGCCTCGAATTGGCGTTTAGGAACAGCCACGAGAAGGACGCGCTAGCAGCGGCGATAAAGGCGTTCGAGTCCTACGGAGAGAAGTTCAGGTGGATCGACAAGAAGCTCTCCGAGAAGGGCCTGGAGGATATAGCTGAAGAGGTGAAGTGCCTGGTTGTGACTGGACGCAACCTCAGCGACTCGATAAAATCCGTTCTCGAGGCCAAGAAGTCCACCGAGCGGCCGAGGAGGGAGAGGTCGACGCGTCGAGAGCTGCCGCCTGCGCCACAAGCCCCGGCCCCCAAGCCGAGAACCGTCGAGGCGAGGGTGATCAAGAATCTGAGGAGCGAGATCATAGAGCTGAAGACAAAGCTCAAGGAGAGGGAGCTGAAGATAAGATCGCTGCGGAACGAGCTTCAGAAAACCCACTCAGAGGGGTTCTGGGAGGTCGTCAGATCCTCAGAGGTAAAGTCGAGAAACCAGATGATCCTCGAGCTGAAACGCAGCCTGTCCAGAGTCGCGGCGGACAGGGATAGACTGAGGCGGAAGCTCGAATCCATGTCTGAGTCGGGGCTGTGGACCGTTGCAGACAGGGTTGTCGTGATACCGATCCTGGAGAACCTGCTCAAGGACACGGTTCGATCGCTCCTTCAGTCCGAGAATCCGATCAGGGCGGTGATGGTGACAGATGGTTCGGGTGCGGGAAGCTCGGTCGGAGACATGCTTCTGCAAAGGGGGGTAGAGTGCGTCATCCTGCAGGGAGAACTCCCGTCATTTGCCAGGGAGAACATGGAGGCGCAGGGAATAGTCATCCTAGAGCCGAGTAGCATAAGCTGGATCAGGGTCGGGGACGTAGCCCTAGCCGAGAAGCGCGAGTTAGAGAAGGCCATCTCGAAGGGAAAGAGGCTGGTCAAGGCAAAGGCGGCGAGCAGGGCCGCCAAAGGCTTGGAAAAGATGATTCACGACTACCGGAAACAGCTCACCTGACGACCGCCTCATCCCGACTCACCGGCGCCGCAGACCTTGCCCTCGCCTTCCAGACGTCGAGGGGTACCCCTAGGTCCTTCTCCACGTTTGCCCTGTGGATGGTGTTGTAGCTGCAGAACGGGATGATCCTTCCGTCGGGAATGGCGTAGTGGATCGCACACTTGGAGACCCGTTCCAGATCGAAGTTGTAGCCGTCCATGAAGTGCATCAGGCCTACCATGACGGTCTTGCTGTGGAAGGCACCTAGGGCAGAATAGGTCCCCGTGCCAAGGATGCTAAGCATGAGCGACCTAATCTTTAGCTCTGGTGGCTTCTTCTTCTCGTCGACGAACTTGTTGAAGGACCGGGCTATCCCGAGGAGAACCCTTGACCTGGTCAGCCTGCCTGGGTTCTTCTTGAGCTTGTCTGAGAGGTCGAGGAGGTAGTTGAAGAATCCCTCCACGTCTATGAACCGCGTCACGGGGATGGCCTCTCCGTGGCTGAAGAAGACGTAGGTCGCCGCACCGCACGCGGGGTGGCACGTGAACTCGACTTGGTGTCTCTGGCTCCACGCCGATACGAATTCGGAGATCGGTGCTACAAAGGGAACCGGGTAGAAGTCCTCCTTTGTAACCCGGCCATCGGTCTGCTCCTCGATCCTGTCCAAGACCTCCGGAATCGTTATCCGCTGCTTGGCCAAGTCCTGCAGGTTCGTTCTGCCGCAGAAGCTCTCCGGCTGAATGTTCAAAGCTCTGACAACCGTTATGTGCTCGAGGGCAAAGTCTATCATTCCGCCGAGCTGGTCGTCGTTGACGCCCTTGACTAGGGTGGGAACGAGGACGACTCCGAGATGCGCCTTCTCACAGTTCTCAACGGCCCTTATCTTCTGGGGAAGCGCGTTGTAGCCCCTGGCGATGAGATAGGGACGCTCCTTGACCCCATCAAACTGCAGGTAAACGGTGGAGAGGCCAGCCTCCTTCAGCCTTGAGGCGAAGGAGGGGTCGTTCGCCAGAATCACACCGTTGGTGGCGAGCTGGACCTGGGGGAAGCCGACCTCTCTCGCCATTCGAATGATATCTAGAAGGTCGTCCCTAACGGTTGGCTCTCCACCTGAGAACTGAACCGCCGGGCAGGGGAAGGGCCTGTTGCTCCGCAGGTTTACCATCATCTGCCTGATCTCTTCGAGGGTCGGCTCCAACACGAACCCGCTTTCAGCCGCGTTGGCGAAGCATATAGGGCATCTAAGGTTGCACCGGTTGGTTATGTCTATGTTTGCCAGGACGGTGGGCGTCTCGTGGTTTGGACAGAGCCCGCAGTCATATGGACACCCGTATCGCTCCTCCGTCCTCGGGTTCTCGAGGTGCGGCCCGGGACGCTCGTACTGCATGAACTTGGTGTACAGTTGATAGTCAGACCAATACACATCTTTGAACTCGCCGTGCTCGGGGCAAGTCTTGCGAATTACCAGCCGCCCCTCCTCCTCGTCAAGCTCCGCAGGGATCACTCGGAGGCATTCGGGGCAAACGCTCTTGGTGACTTTCGTGTGATCACGCACCTTAGCCGTACGATTTCGGATCGATTCCCCGAATCAGTTTTCCATCCTTAAAAATTCTCACGATTCCGCCACTCTTCGAGACCGTGACACCTACCGATCTGGTCACCTTGGTTATCCCTGCGACGGCGGCGTGGCGCGCGCCCAGCCCAGCGGGTATCTCCACATCATGAGCGTCGACATCGAGGTATCTGCCAGCACACTCGATGTATCCCTTCTCGGAAATGACGAAGGCTCCGTCGAGCAGGCAGAAGCTCTTCACGACCTCCTTGATGTCCGGGTTCAGGATGTTCCGGCTCGCCCTCGGATGCCCCTTGAAGGGATTCAGAATCATTTGATGCGAGTTCTTCAGAACGCCCTTCGGGTCGCCGACGATGAAGGCCGTGCCCACCGGCATGCCCTCCTTCCCCTCCCTCCCTATCTCCACGGCTATCCTCAAGACGGTCTCGAGGACCTCCATACCAACCTCCTTGAGAAAGGCGAGCTCCTCCTTCATCGACTGGCCAACCGACACTATGTATATCGTGTCCAGCGGGGCAAACCGCTTCAGGACGCAGACAACCGTGTCCCCGACATCGACCAGCCCCTTATCGATGAGCTTCATCACGGCATACTTTGTGGGGTTTGTGGGGGTTATCTCCGGTACCCTGAGGCGCAGGGGCTCATCCACCGCCTCTAGAACGGCGTCTTTAGACGAGGCGATCACCTTGCCCTCGGTCCCCCGCTTTAGGAGGTCTAGGGCGATCTCTCGCCTGTCGACGAAATATATGGTCTTGCTCGCGTTGACCAGGCTGCTAACCTCTTCGGAAACCTCTAGCAGATCGACGCTCAAGCTCCATGTCCCTCTGCGGCCGGCTCGGGCGTGAAAAAGTCATTGAACCCTTAAAAATGTACTTCGGGCTTTCTGGTGGCTCTTTCTAATCTTCGGAAGCACCAAGAAGCAAATGTGGCCCGAAAACATTTTTTACGGCCGATCTGGGGGTAGGGACGGTCGATAGTCCAATGGTCGTATGCTCGTCTTGCGGGAGGGAGATCCCGCCGAAGGTCAAGTACGTCAAGTTCACCTGTCCCAGCTGCGGAAAGGAGACGCTCTACCGCTGTCCCAAGTGCAGGCAGGCCTCCAACAAGTACGTCTGCCCGTCCTGCGGCTTTACAGGTCCATGAGGTTTTTCGATGGCGAAGCTAAGCGTATTGGCACAGTTAAGGGTCATGCCCACGGGAATCGAAGTGGATCTGAAGGATCTAATCGAGAGGATACGCTCTTCTCTGCCAGAGAACACAAAGATCGAGGCCTACAGGGAGGAGGACATAGCGTTCGGGCTAAAGGCCCTAGTCATCAACCTCCTCATGGAGGACAAGGCGGGCGGCACCCAGCCCGTGGAGACGGCCATCTCGAGCCTTGAAGGCGTGGAGACGGTGGAAGTAGTAGGGGTAACGAAGATATAGAGCTACTTGCCCTCTAGGCGCAGCTTCTCGAGCTTTCTCTTCTTCTTCGCTTCCTTGAAGCACTCCTTGCAAAGCCACCTTCCCCTTGACCGTCTGACCTGGGTCTCGGCCCCACATTCGTCACAGACACCTTTCTTCCACATCGATCTCATCTCCCTAGAAGTCCCTCTTGACCAGGAAGTCGCTTAGGCCGAGCAGGAGTCGTCTCTGACGCACGTCGGGAAGAACCATCAGCTTCTCCTTGGCCCTAGCCATCTTCTCCCGGGCCACGCGCTTCGCGTGCTCTATCGAGCCGTAGCGCTCCATCAGGCCTATGACGTACCGGTAGTCCGAGGCAGTGGTCTCCTGCCTTGGCTTGGCAAGGATCTCCTTGACCCTCTCGGCCTCGTCGCGTCTAGCCTGGTTGAGGAGGTGGATTACCATGAGGGTCTTCTTCCCCTCCCCTATGTCCCCGCCTATCTCCTTCTGGTATTTCTCGAAGCTGCCGGATACGTTCAGAATATCGTCGGTTATCTGGAAGGCAGGTCCAATCAGTTTGCCGTACTCCTCCATGGCCGATACAACGGCCTCCTCCGCTCCGGCTAGGTAGGCCCCTGTCGATGCAGCTGAGGACACCAGGACGCCGGTCTTCTTCCACACCATCTCCATGTACTGCTCCTCGCTGATGTCCCACATCTCCCGGAAGTTCATCTCCATTGCCTGGCCCTCGGAGAGCATCACGGCCGCGCGGCATAGGGACGCCAGGCACCAGGAGACCTTCTCCGGCTCCCATCCCTTCTCGGAGAGCCTGAGCACCGACTCGTAGGCCTTGTTGAGCATGTTGTCGCCTATGTTTATCGCCTTGGGGACCCCGTACTGGTACCACAGAGTCGGCTGACCCCTCCTCTCTTTGTCCTCGTCCTCGATATCATCGTGGATCAGACTGAAGTTGTGGACGAGCTCGACGGCAGCCGCGAAGGGTAGAACGCGATCGCTCTTTCCCCCCAAGGCCTCGTGAACGAGGAGGCACAGGATCGGCCTCCAGCGCTTGCCCCCCTGGCTTATGAAGCGCCACTGAACGTCGTAGAGGTCCTTTATCGGCGAGTCTCTCGGGATTACACGTGCGATCTCTGAGTCGATCAGTTCTCTCTTGGATCTCAGGTACTCAGCTATGTTCAAGCACCTCACCTAGTACCAGACCGCCTTTAGCCCAAGTAGGTAGGCTGCGACATTCGTCCCCACGTGTATCAGGGGGGTTAGGACCAGCAGTATCACCACCGTCTCGACCTGTATGTTGGCCGCGAGGGACGCGAATGCGAGTGCAAACACCAGGAATCCAACCTGATCCAGACCAGGGGCGGGTCGCCCTCTCGAGATATTTAGCCGCCTCTTTATAAAACTGCCCACCATGTCGCCCACCATTGCACCCGCACCCATCGCGACGCCCAACGAAAGGCCCTCGCCGAAGGCTCCTGTCATCAGGCCTTGGATTCCACCTGTTGCGGACCCCACAGCTATTCCGGCGAGCGTCCCCCTGATCGTCACCCCATCTCCAAGTATCCTCCTCCCGTCGGAGAGGCAGTGGCCTAGGTCAAGCGGTCTGCCGCCTCCGAGGACAAGGGCACCGCCGTTGGCAAAATAGGCCGGCAGAACGAACCAGATGGCTGAAAGGACCTGAG
>CAYWSC010000062.1:0-8833 GCA_964460695.1 Hadarchaeota archaeon (SeqCode) | reverse complement strand
TAGCGCACCACTTCGCCGGGCTCGGCGAGCCACACGTCATCTCCACCGATCCTGGTGATTGTCTCGAAGCGCTCGACAAGCTGCTCCAGCGTACAGTCCTTCCACAGGTGAATTGGCTTCCCTGGAATCGGGCAGTGGCAGTAGTCGATTATCCATCCCCCCAGGTCGATCGCCTGGTGTATCCTCTTGTAGGGGTCGAAGGCCGAGTAGAAGGGCGGGGGGTACTGGGTGTGGAGGGGAACCCTGCAGAGCCGCATCAGGTCGGTCTGCGGCGTGTTGACCTCGTCGTATATCGTCATTATCGCCTTGTATCCAGCTCTCCTCGCCGCGGGTATCGACGGCGGGTACGAGTCGTTGTTGCCCGGGACGCAAAAGATGTCGACGGGGATTCCCAGCCTCTCCTCCAATACCGACTTGCTCTCATAGACCTCGTAGTCCGCGTTTTCCTCCGTTATGGCACTGTGGGTCATGCTGTGGCACGAGACCCCCCAGCCCTGCTGGACCAGCTCCCTTATCTCGTCCTCTGAGAGAACCATCATCCCGTTGTAGCTGCTGCCCGGGACGTCTCTAGGCACACCTATCTGGCTGGCGACTAGGCAGACGTGTCCCGGTATGCCGAACTCCCTGTGAGCAGGGAGCGCGTACTCCAAGAGGTCTCGGAGCCCCTCGTCATACGTTATCGAGTAGGCCCAGCGTCTCCCGTCCTTCCAGAACGCTAGAGCCATGAGGCCCGCACCCAGTTGCCCGGTCTCACTCCTGTTCGAGCTTTACCGCTGTTCCAAAGGACAGGATCTCAGCCGCCCCACGCATCGTCATGGCCGTCGTGTACCTCAGGCCAATCACGGCATCCGCCCCGAGCCTCTCGGCCTGCTCGACGAGCCTCTGAGTCGCAATTGTCTTGGACTCCTCCATCATATCCGTGTATCCTCTGACCTCCCCGCCCACGAGGGTTCTAAGGGAAGCCCTCAAGTCCTTTCCCAGGTGCTTCGTCTTGACGCAGCTTCCAAATACGACCCCCAGGATCTTTGAGACCTTTCTCCTAGGAACCGACTCCGTCGTCGTCAGGATCATCTTCTCACCTCCCTCCTAGTCCTGCTCCCAGAACTTTTTTCCCGTTACGACTGCCACCACCATGGCAACTCCGACAGCAACGATTATCCCGAGGAGTGATACGCCAATGGCCTTCGCCAAGTTGACGGCGTTTATCTTGATCGTCCCGGGCCAGACAAGGTCGACAATCGCGATGATACCCACCGTAACAAGCAGCGCCCCGACGAGGAAGACGACGACATCCCCTGCCTTCATGGAATCTGCCAAGTGAAGGAGCCTTATCAATATATCGCCAGACCGCCAGACCGCAACGCCTGTAGCGAGCATGCGAGGATGCCTCGGATTGCCGAGAGCTAGGAGTGATCGGCGGTTCTCACCCGACCTCATATACCTGTCCAAGATTCGGCGTCTGGATCTTCGCTTGCAGGGTCGAGCAGAACTTGGCGAAAAGCTCGGGTCTGTCCGTGTGGATTGGGAAGAGGGTTCCCGGGTTTATTCTCTCCACGATATCTCTGAGCTCCAGCGGCATCACGTGGCCCGAGACATGGATGTGGTACTGGGGGAGACCGTAGTAGTTCAGCCAGTTCAGCAGCTTCGAGAAGTCTATCTCCATCTCCTCGTTGAACGGCTCCGAGCCAGAGAGTATGTAGCAGCCCTCTCCCGTCGGCTTGATGGCCGTGATCTCCTCCATGTCGTAGAGGGAGCACGCTAGAACCACCTTGTCTTGGAGGCGGGATATCTCGGAGGAGTCCGCCACATTCTCCCTGTCGGCGATCTCCTTTTCCCAGCTGCGGTACCTCTTCTTGGCCTTCTTGAATATGAGGATGTTCTCGTCGTCCGGCGAGGGAACCTCTAGGTGCGGGTCCTCGTGTAGCCTCTCAAGCAGATAGGCCTGCCTCAGACTTATGCCGAGCCTCCTTCCCGCCGCCACGGACGCGTTGTAAAACGAGCGGAGCCTATCAACGTCGGCTTTGGCAAAGTCTGCAAGCACTAGGCCTCTAGCCTCGCGTATGACGTGTGTAAGCGTCTTCTCGACGATGGCCTCTGAAGACGGAGATGCGCCCGTGGTGTTCGTAGCCTCGGTGATCATCGCTATCGGTCTGTCTCTAGAAGCCGCACTGACGAAGTCCTCCGTCATCTCGGGCCTCGTTCCGTGGGCCCTGAAGTCGCCCGTATAGACGACTGGGCCACAGGAGGTATGGATGATGAATCCGTACGCACCCGGCACGCTGTGATCCACATGAACCGGCTCCACCTCGACTCCGCCGATACTGACCTTGTCGCCCGTTCTGAATCCTCTGAAATCGACGCCTTCAAAGTTGAACTCGAAGCTCCTGTTGCCCGTCTCCATGAGGCATGTCAGGATGGTCTTCGTCGTCTCGCCGCAGTAGACAGGTATCTCTCTCTTGAGAAAGGTGACGTACTGCGAGTGGTCCATATGGGAGTGAGAGAGCAGCACCCCGTCGATGGATGGTTCATCCTCTTCAAACTCGTAGAGGCCCCCGACCTTCGGTAGCAGTCCAAACTCCATGAGCGGCTCATGCGTCCTCGGCGAGAGAAACGGGACGGCGTAGTACTTCCTCTTGGCCTCGAAGGACATGCCGAAGTCGAGCATGATCCTGGTGTCTCCATCCTCCAGGAGGATCTTGTTGCCACCGATCTCCCCCACTCCGCCGTAGAAGGTTATCCTGACCATCGGGATCGCTACACATTTGTCTCCCCTGCTAATATTTCTCTAGCATTTCTCTAGCTCCCTTGCTCGCCGATCCGCCAGCGACGGACAAGGGAGGGAGGGTCGCTACGTCTTAGCTCCAGGCCTCCGGCCTCATGGTTCGGTAGCCGGGAACGTCGATTCTACTTACGAAGTTGAGCTTGGAGAGGTTCGAACAGATCCTGTCGATCTGCAGACGCCTCTCCTCGCATCTAGGCGACAGCTCCACGTCCAGGACGACAGTCCGCTTTTCAACATCGACAGCGGCAACGCTGCCCCACCTGGCAACAGCCTCTAGGAGTCCAGGGGCAACCCGCGACAGCTGAATTATGATCTTCAAATCCCGAAGGAGGCTTGCCGGCCGAGAAGTTAATTCTTTTGTTGACGCGCTATTCTTGGAAAACCCTTTCAGCGATCACCGCTAAGCCCTGGCGAGGCCTATGTGTACAGTCGGCGCCATCTCGGCTGGAGGCAAGGTTCTGATCTTCAAGAGCTTCGACTATCCTCCCTGCTCGGCGGGCTGGTCATACCTTCAGTCCTTCGGGGACGGGTTCTCCAAGTTTGCGTTGGTGAACACCAGCCAGCCTGGGATCAACTCCGGTATGAATGAGGCGGGACTGGCGCTGGCCATATCCAGATCTCCACTGACCGACGAACACGGCGATGAACTCAGAACGATCCTCAACGCCCAGATCCTTTCCAGGTGCTCGTCCATAGACGATGCGGTGGCGGTTGCCGAGAAATTCGCGGCCGATCACCCTGAGATGCTGGCCGGCAACCTCGTATTGGCCGATTCAACCGGGATCTGTGTCGTGGAGTACGCGAAAGACAGGGTTGCCCATTTTCGCGTTCAGGACGGATACCTCGCGAGGGCAAACCACTTCGTCCTTCTACCCATAAGGAACGCCAGCGAGGACAGCCTAATGAGGCAGGAGGCGATGGAGAGATTCCTCGAAAGCCTCTATCGGTCAGCTGCAAAGCTGGGGCCAAGTGAGATGGTCTCTAGGGGAATCAGCGTTCTGCGGAGCGCACCGATTTTGAACGACCGGACCAGGAGTTCCTTCGTCATCGACATCATAAATCGTGAGATACGATACATACTGGGCAGTGGATCGGTGCAAACCTTCTCCTTCCGCAACGCCGGTTGCTGACCCCTGTAGCAGGAACGCAGGAACACAAATAGAAATAAGACCCCCGCACCAAGAAGCTTCGATGTCGAGGGCACCCAGCGGGCCCGGCGTGGTCCAGGGCTTCGCGGTCTTCGTCCTGTTTCTCCTGCTCTCTCCAAGCATCCTGGCCGCTGGAAAGCAGGATCTCGTCGACGTCTTGTACATCTGCCGGTGGTCAACCTGGAATGGGGAGCGCAGGGACCTTCCCCTCGGGGCGGATCCCTGCATAGAGGTTCTTGGAGTCCCCATGGTTGGCGCATTCTCCCTCTGGAAGGGAACAGTCGACGCCACATACGTAAACAGGATGATGCGCATCTACATGCCCCGCTCCTATGAGCAGCTTGTGATGAGCCACGATATGGTTGTCCTCCACGACGCTCCCTGTGGACATCAGGAGGCGGCAGTCAGGTTCGACCCACGGTGGATACACTGGTTCGCCGAGGGGATACAGAGGGAAGGGCTGTCCCTTGAGATGTGGGGAGGCGATGCCTCTTGGGGAGGACACGGGGAGCAGAACTATCCTTCGTGGGGAGAGACAGAGCTCGGGACGATTCTGCCCTTCGACTGCCTTGGCGGCTATAGCCCCGTCGTTCCCCGCGCGCTGCGCCCCTCGTTTCCAGACCCGCAGAACCCGCTCACAAAGCTCCCGTGGGCAAGGTCACCTCCCATAATGCTGCTTAACGCCGTGTCCCCCAGGCAGGGGGCCGTTCCAGTATCCGACGCCGTCTCGGGCAGATCCAAATACCCGTGGATAGCCATGTGGAGGGTGGGCAAGGGAAGAATCCTCGGCGAGACGCAGGTCTTCAGCAGCCTCGGCTGCGGCGCCAAGATGGCCCTGGAATGGGAATGGTGGCAGGACTTCCTGATATACCTGGTCTACTATGGAGCAGGCAAGCAGATCCCCACAGACATTTTCATGGTACACAGGCTTAGGGGCGAGATCAACAGCTACCATATGAAGAGATCTATGCTCGTCTCTCTTCTAGAATTCGTAGAGGGGTTTGGGGCGGACGTCGGACACCTCTACAGGGAGCTAGACCGGATCGATGTCGAGGAATCCGGGGCGGAGGTGCTCTACAGGAAGGGGGAGTACGACTCCTGCTCCGCCGCGCTCGAGGGGGTGAATCAGATGATGGACGATTTGGGCAGCGATGCCGTTGAGGTGAAGGAGAGGACGCTCGTCTGGGTCTATCTGGTAGAGTGGATGTCTGTGTTGGGAGTCTCCCTCATGGCCGGCTCTGTGCTCTGGGCGCTGATGATGAGGAGGAAACTGTATAAGGAGATTCGAACTACAAGGGCTGGCCTAGACTCAGGTGGTGGGTGAGATGGCAGACGAGGGCATGGTAGTAGGGTTGGTTTGCAGTCCCCATAGCAGCGGGAACACGGCAATACTCGTCTCAGAGGTTCTCAGTGGGGCTGAGAGCGTGGGCCGCAGAACCAGACTAGTCTGCCTGGGAGATGTCGAGATGGGGCCATTGATACCCTCGGATTCGGGGCCCTACGGAGTGACCTCTCCCCAAGACGAACTCGAGGAGGTGTTCGAGCTCTTCGACCAGATGACTGGCTTCGTTCTTGGGAGTCCCATCTACTTTGACAACGTTAGCTCGAGGACGAAGATACTGGTCGACAGGATGATCCGTTACTCGGAAGGGGAGAAGAGGAGCAGGTTTCCGAGGGGGATCCCTGCCGTCCTGGCGATAACATACGAGTGGGACAATCCCTCGGCCTATGACAAAGTTATGGACTGGATGTGCCACGTCCTTGAACACTACTTCAAGATGAACATCATATCCAAGATCACAGCGGAAGGCACATCGAAACGACCGGTCGACCAGAGGGACGACCTGCTCAAGCTGGCCTTCGAGGCGGGCCGCACACTATGACGGTTCGGAGCCGTTCGGCACCTTTGGAGGCCGGCGTAAAGGGCTGGGCTAGGGTGCTGCGAGGATGAAGAGTTGGAGCCGGAGGAAGAGGAGGTAGAAACGTGGCCTTGTTCAGGAGGAAGAAGTGCTACGAATGCGGCTCCACCTTCGACCTGAAGCGGTGCAGATCCTGCGGAAAGTATTATTGCCCGGTCCATGGCTTTGGCGGCCTTTGCACCAAGTGCCAGACGGGAAAGATGCTCTCCACGCCGGATGTGGGGAGGGAGGCGGCCACGCCTTCGAGGCGGGAGGAGATATCCGTTGGCGAAGAGATGCCAAGAAGAGCTCCTTCAGAGACGCGGCTGACGGAGACCGGGCCAAGGCGGGTGCGGGCCTCCATCAAGTACTCCCAGCTGGACGTGGACCTTCTTAGGGAGAACATCATCGACGATCTCAAGCACTACAGAAGGGTCGCCTCACAGGTGATAGGGGTGGAGGAGGGTGAGGACATAAGCTGCTTCTACACGACCTACTACGTCAGAACCGTCATCAGGCCCGAGAGGGAACTGCTCATCCAGGTTACGGATCTGCAGACGATGCCGAAGAAGATGGTTAGAGTCGTAAGCGAGGCTTGGTCTGGAGAGATAGGCGAGGAGCCATCCGCCGGAGAGCTCTTCTCCTACGTGGTTAGGTTCATACACAACGAGCTTCTCTTCCACTGTGAGTTGATCGTCCGGTCGATGGGCGCCGAAGTCCTTCAGGTCGAGAACGAGCTTCCCATGGAGAAGGTCTCTCCGAGGATTCTGGGCGTTTGTCCCCACTGCGGAACCCTCACCAGGGGATTGACCAGGTGCCCGACGTGCAGGAGGACGGTGCCTGCGGAGATGGGATTCAGAGAGTTCATGAAGGCGTTTCTCAAGAGGCAGCTGGTGGAGAAACAGATAGCTGCCAGGGAGAAGCGGAAAGAGGAGGAGAGGGAGCAGCAGCTGCGAAGGGTTGAGAGTCTCATTGGGGCGCTGGGTCAGATGTGATCGGCGGCGATGTGTCCGACCCCGGCTATCGATCCCTAGTCTCCCAGGTAGGTTGATATGAATGCCAGTACGAGCTCTCCCTCTCCAGTGTTCTTTATGGAGTGCCTTGTGCCTCTAGGGATGAAGACCACCGAGCCCTCCTTCACGGGATAGGTCCTCTCGTCAAGCGTCACCTGGCCCTCGCCGCTGAGAATTAGGTACGCCTGCTCACAGTCGCTGTGCACGTTGGTGACGGAGTAGCCACCCCTCTGGTACCTGTGTACGTCAAGGGACAGCCTCTCGGATGGTCTGCCCGGGCCTATGCATACGTGGGAGAGGAGCATGCGGTGGGAGCCCCTTGCAGTTACAAGCGGGGCTTCTCTGAAGCTTGAGAGGCAAAGGGCACGGCCTGCTGGTCGATCCATGCGCGCCGGGGATAGGCTGCCCCTGAAAAATGCTTGGGGTCTCCCCCGCCTTCACTTGTCTCGTCTTTCTTTTGCCTCTGCCGTCTGGCGTCTGAGGCTGACCGTGGCTTGGGCGATGTTTCTGCGAAGGCGTGCGAACAATTCGTAGTCCATAGACATCTCTCCCACCCATCTGGTGATCTCGTCGACCTCCTCCTGGCCCCTCGTGACCTCTTCTACGGCGCGGCGGAGCAGTTCCTCGGCCTCACGGATAGTCCTCGCGGAGACCCCTGCACTTCGGGCGTCCTCTATGGCCTCGCGGAGGAGTGACAGGTAGTTGTAGTCCTCTACGCCGTCTCTGTACGCCTCCCACCTCTTGCTTGGAACGGGTCCGTCTCCCTCATAGACCATCCCGTACATCGCCCACCTATCCCAGAGGTCCCTGTACCTGTAGGTCCAGAAGCCGGCGCCCTCAAGCCCGTAGCTGAAGGCTATCCATGGCTGGGCCCTGTAGTAGCCGAGGGGGTGCAGACGCTTCACGTTCCCCTCTGCCTCGTAGCACCAGACCCTCCTTCCCGTCTCCTTGAGGAAGCGCACGAGCTCTGGATCCCTCTTCACAAGGGTCAGGAAGGGACACCATATATCGACGTATGGTCCAAGGCAGGCGAGGTTCTCTGCGTTTGCCCCGCCCGTTGGGTTGGCGTAGACCTGGACGTTCGGGTCGATCTCCTTTGTCAGCTTGGCAAGCTGGTATACCGACTCTATTATTGGCCCCTTGAAGAGTCCGGGCTCATCGTGATGGTACAGGGCGAACTCCTCATAGCCGATCCCCAGTTCCCTTAGGTGGTCAACGAGGATGTGGAGGGCCTTCGCATACCCCTTCTTCCAGAGGCTAGACATGTACTCCACTGGCCGGTCGAACCTGACGGCGTATTGGAAGCCTGCTATCAAGAAGACCGCGCGCCCTTTGAGCCGGCTGAAGGATGGGTCTACCCTCGAGAAGTCGGGTTCCTCCAGTAGTCGAAGGTGGGTGTCCATGGTGATTGGCGGCGCTCTCGCTATGAAGACGTTGGTGTAGTGATCCAGCAGGTCGGCTAGGCTCTCATCGTCCACGTCGAAGGAGGTCCAGTTGCAGAAGGCCATTCTGCTGGGAGATGGAATTCTCACTGGTTGAACCTCCAGATGTATGGGTATCTCAAGTTCCGCCTCGGTTGGGTGGACGAGGCTCAGCTTCAGCAGGCCCATGTTCGTGCCCGGGCTGCTGTCGGTAGCATTGATGGTGACCCATAGCTGTCTCGTCTCCAGTGGGGGTATCGATATCGTTCCTGACTGGTCAAGCCTCGGCAATGCGTCGCCCACCCCAAACCCTTCGGGACAAAGAACGGGGAGGGTTTGACGTAGCTGGACGCAGTCAGGCCTTATTGTCTTGTCCCCTTCAAGCTCTGCGAGGCTGGCCTTAACGGTGGCGCTCGACCTGCCGAGGTTAGTCAGGTTTACTGCGAAGGACTCGTACTCGTCTATGTAGCATTCGAGGTCTATTCTCGAGGCTGGCTGGGCCTTATTCGGGATGTCCATGTCGAAGGAGAAGTTTGCCCACGGGTCGGGCGGCAGCCAGACGAGGAGAGCC
>CAYWSC010000061.1:0-8864 GCA_964460695.1 Hadarchaeota archaeon (SeqCode) | reverse complement strand
AGCTGAGAGATGAACTTCTCGGTGACCCTGACGAACCGATCCATCTTGATCAGTCCATCCCTGGCCATCTCCTCCAGGGTGCGTTTGAATCCGTAGAAGTCTTGGGTTGGGTTGGAGATCAGGGTTAGATAGACCTTTCGGGCAGGCGGATGGATCTTCGACCGCCTCTGCATCCTGGCGTGGAAGAAGTACCGGGGATCTATCAGGATCTCGGGGAGAAGATCCTTGAATCTGGCTGCTAGGTTTGCGACCTCCTCTCGGACTATCCTCGTCTTGAACAGGCTCTCCTGCTCACCTAGGTATTCAGCCCCCTCGAGGGCCTCGTAGGGTTCCAGCAGGCGCATGGCCAGGAACTCGCCCAAGGAGCCGTCCCTTACATCCCTCTCGAAGAGCCCTCGGTCAGCGATCACCGTCGAGATGGGTCTTGTTCCGAAGGTGGGGGTGAGCGTCTGGAGCCCGATGCCGGCGTCCTCGACCAGTATTATCAGCTCTGCGAATGCCCCGTCCCGCAGCATCGGAGGCCTTCTCAGGGCGGCTCTCACATCGCCTTGGTCCCTGACGAACTCTATGATATCTGAGTGCCTTGGCTCGGGCAACGGGGCACCTTTGCCGGGAAACCTTATTTCTCTATCCTCCTACCAGGCATCTGCATCCTGGGCGTTCGCGCTTGTCTGAAGATTCTTTGGTTCGGAAAGATTATATAGTACCCGCGGCCGCGGGCGGCGCAGCATATCGGCGTGGCATCTGGATGTTTGGCGTTCTACTGGCAGTTGCGGCCGTTGGGATTGGGATCCTAGCCTCCATGATAGGAGTTGGAGGCGGGTTCCTCGTTGTCCCTATGCTCATCCTGGGCTGGGGCTTCTCCGCTCAAGACGCGGCCGGCACCTCGCTACTCATGATCGTCTTCACCTCGACCTCTTCAACGCTTGCCTATTGGAGGCAGCATCGGATCGATCTTCCCCTGGGGTTGGCACTGGCAGCGGCCACCCTCCCCGGAGCCCTTGTAGGAGCATATCTGACGAGCCTCCTCTCGTCTAAAATCTTGGAAGGGATGCTGGGGATCTTCCTAGCTGGAATCGCCGTCAAGATGTTCCTGGCGCGCGAGCTTCCGGACCGGGTAGGCGAAGGTACATCCTCGACGAGAAGGATTATTGACGCTCATGGGCACGTATTCGAGTACAGCCCTAGACTCTCACTGGGAATACCGGGAAGCTTCCTAGCCGGCATGACCTCTGGGCTTTTCGGGATAGGCGGCGGCGTGTTGGTGGTGCCCCTTCTCAGACTGGGCCTCAAGGTTCCCATGCACATCGCGGCGCCCACATCCATGTTCATGATGATCTTCACGTCCGTCGGCGGCGGGCTGGCTCACGCAGCGCTCGGCCATGCCAGAGTTTCATACGCGATCCCGCTGATACTGGGGATAATCGTGGGCACCCAGACAGGGGCGAGGCTTGCGAGGAGGACGCGCTCCAAGGTCTTGGAGCTGATTCTTGCGGCCTGCCTGATGGTGGTGGGCCTGAGAATGGTGCTGCGTCTTCTCTAAAGTAAGCTTCGGAAAGATTTAATTCCGGCCCGGCCACCAGGTCGCGGTGTTTCCTTGCAGAGAAAGGTGCCTCTAGCCGCTGCGGCAGCCTTGTTCTTGCTTCTACCAACCGTTCTTGCCTACACCCAGGTCACCATCATGGCGCCGGCCGTCGGCCGGACGCCCGAGGGGTGGATTGGAGTAGCATCCTACATCACTGTCCACGTAGAACCTGGGGAGGGAAGGGTCTTCGTGGACACTTTTCCCCTCACCCAGATAGACACACAGGGCTCTGCCAGGCTAGCGACGGAGGCGGCGACCTCTCTGATAGGCGTTGACCCTGCCAAGATCGACGTGTTCATCGTGATAAGGTCGGACTCCGCGGTTATAGGTGGCCCGTCGGCAGGCGGGGCTATGTCTGTCGCAATCCTCGCCTCGCTGCTGAACAAGACGGTCGATCCGCAGGTCGTGATGACCGGCACGATAAACCCAGACGGAACAATAGGCCCCATCGGCGGGGTTCTCCAGAAGGCGGAGGCTGCAAACTCCGTTGGAGCCAAGATCTTCTTGGTTCCCCGGGGGCAGACGACCGCTACCGAGACGCCGACCAGCGCTGTCCTGGTGAACGTTACCGAGTACGCCAAGGAGCACTGGAACCTTACAGTCAGAGAGGTGGACGACCTCAGACAGGCGGCGAAGTGGATCATAGGGGTTGAGATAGAGAGGTCGGGAGGCAAGGAGGTAGACCTTGAGAAGTACAACGAGATCATGAGCCGCGCGGCGGAGGAGATGATAGACTCGGCGCAGGAGCTATGCGACGAGGCGAAGAAGAGCTTCCAGCAGGCCACCCTGACCTACGGCGAGAGGAAGGGTCTGAAGCCCTATTTGGACGACTGCTTGGCCAAGGTGGAGGAAGCGAGGAAGGCGAAGAACGACGGCGACTATTACGTCAGCGCGAGCTACGCATTCCAGGCCAAGACGAATGCGACCTATGTGTCCTACGCCCTCCGACTTTTCAAGTCTCAGAAGAAGGCGACTGCGAGAAACCTCATACAGGGGGCGGAGGATGCCGCTCGAGAGGCGGTGGAGAAGGTCAACCAGACCTCGTTCACGAGCATAACGGCCTTTGAGTGCTTCGCGGCCGCTGAGAGCCGGGCCCACGAGGCCATGAAGAGGATAGAGAGAGCCTGGGAGTTCTACTACAGGAGCGACCTACTCAGCGACTCCCTCATGGCGCTGCGGGAGGCGGCGTACATAAAGCAGAGGGCGGAGTCGGCCCTGTGGTGGGTCAGCCTTTGCTCGGAGTTCCCAGGCGAGCTAGATGTCAACAGGACCGCGATGAAGCAGACGGCCGAGAAGTACCTGGCCGACCTGAAGTACCTCCTCGCCTACGCCGAGTCGATGGCATCATCGACATCTGGACTCCTCACCGACGCCTCGAACATCCAGGATGACGTGGAGAGGGAGATTGAGGATGGGACATACGCGGCGGCGGTTCTAGACTCGCTAAGGGCACGATCCTATGTGAACACCTATCTCGAGCTGGCGCCCATCGTTGGCCCCAGGCTTGACGAGGGCGTAGCGAAGACCCTCTCAGACCGCGTCGAGAGGGAGAAGGAGGTTGCCTACGACTCTATTGCAGCGAGCCGGGCCTACGGGGTCAATCCGATCCTCGCGCTGAGCTACTACGAGTTCGGGGTGGAGTACGCGGACAAGGCTAAGCCAGGCCTGCCACTTCCGGCGAGGGTCTCAACGCTTCTAGATGCCCTTCTCCAGCTCAAATACGCCCGGCTTATCGCCGAGATGTCGCCCATCATGGCGCAGCGCCTCGGCAGCCCTGTTGCCGGGGCGGGTGGCGTGGAGGTCAAACCGTTCAACAGGGTGGTCAAGGAGATAGTGCACCAGCCCAGCCTGGGCCAGGCGGCGGCGATCGCATCGGTTTCCATAGTCATTGGCCTGGCCATCGGGATCGTCGCCGGAAGGCGGAACGAACGCAAGTCCGGCGGCGTCTAGAACGCAGGAGAGGTCACCCGACCTTAGGAGCCTTGAAGTACCTGCCCTCTTTGTTCTGGGCGTTCGCAAGAACCTCATCGGGTGGGAGCGATGGCCTCACGACGTCCTCTCTGAAGACGTTGTGAATGTTCATGACGTGGGTGGTTGGCTCGACGTCGGAGAGGTCCAGCTCGTCGATCTTCTTGAAGTACTCTAGGACCCGCTCCAGCTGTTCCTGAAAGAGGGTCTTCTCCTCCTCCGTCAGCGTTATCTTCGCCAGCTCGGCGACGTGTTCGACCTCCTCCTTTGTGAGGAGCCTCCTCCCAGAGCCCATCGAACCCCCGTCGGCGGGGCGAAACTTATGTGTTTCTCTAGACCGGCAGCGGGTAGAACCGTCGCGCTTTTTGGAAACCATTTATAGCTTCGGCCCGCAAGGCGTGCGCGGTGTAGAGATGGTCAAGGCCTTCGTCTTAATCACGGCAAAGCCCGGTGCGGAGAACGAGCTTGCCGAGAGGCTTCGCTCCCTAGAGGAGGTGGAGGATGCCTGGGCCGTCTACGGTGAGTACGACATAATCGCTCTTGTAAACGTCAAGTCGCTGAGAGACCTAGACTATTTTGTAACCGAGAAGATCAGGCGCAACGAGGACGTTCGCTTCACCTCTACGATGATCTGCATAAAGTAGCCGAGTAGCCGAGTCGGCTGGAGACATTCTGCCGGGCGAGGCGGCCCGCCCGTGGCTTAGACCATCTCGGTCTTCTTGGCCCAGTACTGGGCGGCAACTATGAGGACTATCCCCAGAATGAGGAAGATTATCGAGCCTATCCACGACATGTCCGCCGGCTTGTACATGTTCAGGATCTTTCCGGAGAAGTTGACAGCCTTCAGAGCGACCGTCAAAAGGCCAAACCCTGCCAGGAAGATGCCGAATAGCCCCATGAAGTTAATAACGATCTCTATCAAGGGGGTGCACCGCAACGGCACCAGTCACTTCTCTCTTAAATATTTCGAGCTCCGAGCTCCGAGCTCCGACTTCTCCTGACCTCGGCGGCGGTGAAGAGGAGGAGGGCAGCTAGGGCGAGGGAAGCGGTGGCCGATTTCTCGGCGAGCTGCTCTTGTAGTCGTAGCACCTGTTTGCACATGTTCTCGGCAGATTCGTAGAATCCCTGGGAGAGGGATAGCTTGGCCCGGCCGAGGAAGAGCTCCTCGCGGCTTGTATCTATCCCGAGGGACCTGGCTTGGGCAATGACCTCCTCTGCTTGGGATATGTATGCCTCGGCCCTAATTCTCGTCAGATTTTCCTGGGCAGACCAGACTAGGTAAAGTAGATGGGAGACGTTTGACTCGACCATCTCCTGGCAGTTCGCGTAGAGAGCTTGGACCAACTCTCTGTACTCCGTGACATTGG
The DNA here is from genome assembly GCA_964460695.1 of Hadarchaeota archaeon (SeqCode). GTDB lineage: Archaea > CAYQAE01 > CAYQAE01 > CAYVLA01 > CAYVLA01 > CAYWSC01. The sequence continues at coordinate 3,944 of CAYWSC010000061.1, read as the reverse complement.
CCCCCACCTCTTCCGCCCCCTCCAGAAGGTCGGAGAGGGCGTCGATCTCGGGTAGAACCATCTCGGCCGAGAAAGGCCGAATGGATTCAACGTCTATTCCCTGGTCCAGGAGGATTGCCTCGAGCTCCATCATCCGGGCCATCATCCAAGCCATCACGCGGTCCCGGGGCAGCCCCTTGGACCGGTCGTATGCCTCGAGGGCGGCTCTGTGCTCCTGAAGTATCCTCGGCCGGATCAGGGATAGAAGGGGCCAGGCCGCCGACACCCGGGTGTAGTCATTGTCCGGATCCACTGTGCCGTCGATCCTAGTGGAGATTCCCACACCGGTTCTGAACATCTCTATGCCCTGCCACATCCTCTTCTCGTAGGTGTTTGCAAGCCTCTCCATATCGGTGTGGTTGAAGACCAGTCCGTGTTGGTAGCATAGGAACATGAACTCGAGGTCTATACACCCGTGGGACGTGTCCTCTATTCCGGAGCCACCTATCGCGTAAGTCCATAGGTAGCAGTCGTCCCTGGGGTCGTACTTGAGGTTCTTCTTTATCAGGTTGGCCATCCTGCGCGGCTTGTCCAGGTACGATGGATCCTGGAGGAGATCTGAGAGGAGGATCTCGGCATTTCCAAGGGCGGCGAACCGGTTGACTATGACCAGATCAGGGTTCGTCGGGTCGTTCCAGTAGTAGCCCGACTCTTCGTCTACGTCGCTCCAGTATCGGTGGTGCCTGTCGACGATTGCCTTGACCAGCCCGATGTACCTCTGCGCCCTCGCATACATCTCAGGCTCCCCTCTCAGCTCAGGATCCGAGAGAATGGCCTGGGCGAGTTCAACTATGGGGACGCAGATCATGCCGTCGTGGACGGTGAACTCGACGTAGTCGTATCTCGAGGTTCCCCACGTCTCGTTGTAGTTGCCCCATGCGGGCTCTCCGTCTCCATTGACATCGGAGAAGTTGATCAGGTACTCGGTCCAGTTGATGGCTCTGTCAAGCCACATCCTGTTGCCGGTGAACTGGTAGAGCCTGACGTATGCCCTCATGGCATACGACAGACCCCAGGCGAACGTCCCCGGGTTGTACGGCTTTTCGGCGAGGCGTCTGTTGAAGGCGTCCCAGGATTGGTTCGCCGCCTCCTGGCCTATCTGCATCAGTGGAACGCCGTTTATCCTCATCTCACCGTGGCTGGATGGCGCCACGCAGGCTATGAGGATGGATGCCGTCAAGACGATTCGGAGGTTGATTCGGAGATTGATTCCGAGATGGCCGGAGACGGGTTTCGCCCCCTCCTCACGGCCCTCGCCTGTGGGAGCGGGCTTGTAGCTTTGAGGGGCCCTACTTCGAGGCCTCAGCGAATACAAGTGGGATTCTCTCCAGGATGTCCGTTGGGGTGATGTGGCAGCCTATCTCTTCGGAGGCCAGATCTCCCGCCCTCCCCGAGACAAAGCAGCCTGCGACTGCAGATCTGAAGGGGTCGTTTCCCCTTGCTAGAAGCGCTCCTATTATCCCGGTTAGGCAGTCGCCCGATCCTCCAACGGTCATACACGCGTTTCCCGTCTTGTTTATCTTTGACTTCTCGCCCGAGGCGATGATGTCCCACGGGCCCTTGACGGCCCAGGTACATCTCGTCGCGGCAGCCACGCGCATCACGACCCGCTTCCTGTCCCCGTGTTCGGTTGGGAGCTCGCTGCCTGTGAGGGCTTGGAACTCCCCTGCATGGGGGGTTAGGACGACGTTCTTCCCGAGTTCATCGGCCCTGCCGGCCAGGGCTGAGAGGCCGTCAGCATCGACCACCACGGGTTTCCCCGCTAGGTGCCCCACGAGATTTCTAACCGCGTCCATGGTCTCTGCCTCTCTGCCCAAACCCGGTCCTATGGCGACCGCATCGGCCTTCGAGGCGAGGGAAAGGATGGGCGCAAGCGACGATCGGGTAAGCCTGTCGCCTGGGATCGGCCTTGTGATCATGGAGGGGGAGTAGGCGGCTACGGTGCCCCTGACGGCTTCGGGCACCGCGACGTACACCAGGTCTATCCCAGTCCTCAGGGCTGCCATGGCGCAGATCGCCGGGGCCCCCGTGTATTCCCGGCTTCCGCCAATGACTAGGAGTATTCCGTTCTGCCCCTTGTGAGAGAGGGGATCCCTTCGGTCAGACACTAGGAGGAGGTCTCCAGGGCCAGCGGTCTCCTCGGCCTCCGCGGGTATCCCTATATCTGCAACCACGAGCCTACCGACATCCGCCTTGAGGTGCCCGTTCTTTGCACAGTGAAAAGTCACGGTTACGTCGGCTCGGAAGGCGTCCTCCCATCTCTCGCCCGTCTCGGCATCGACGCCGGAGGGCATGTCCACGGCTACCCGGTATGCATCCAGTTCCTTGGCCAGTCTGAGGGCCGAGGCGACGGGTTCTCTCGGCGTTCCTCTCGCACCTGTGCCCAGCATAGCGTCTACTAGGCAGTCGTGTTGTCCTGCCCACTTCGCCACCTCTGGCGACCTCAGGTCTGAGCTGTCCCTAACCCTTCGTATCTCGACCGAATGCATGGATGAGACTATCTCGAGGTTCCTCTTGGCGATGGCGGACCGCGGCTCTCCCAAGAGCAGGACGGAGACCCTGACCCCTCTATTGCTGAGGTGCCTCGCAGCTACTAGGCCATCGCCACCGTTGTTCCCAGGTCCACACAGGATGAGTGCGGATCGCACTGAGGGGTTCTTCAAAACCTCTTCGGCGACGCTCCTTCCCGCGTTCTCCATCAGCACGAGGGGGTCGATTCCCAGGTACATCGCGTTTCTGTCTATTGCGGACATCTCTAGAGGGCTAATCGCCTTCAACGCCACCACCTCAGCTGTACGCCCGCCGGTTAAATATTTGGCTGGGCTGGAGGCGCGGAAAAGGAGAACCATATTAGCCTCCGGTGTCACCAATTCTCTATGGATCGAGCCGCACCTCCGTTTAACCTTCTCGTCTCCACTGGCCGTGGGCTTGAGGAGAGATGCATCGACACACTGAGAGAGATCATGGGCGATGTGGATGAGGGCTTCTCTGCCCATCCGGCCCGGTTCTCCGGCCTAGTCACGGCGGCGGCGACTATTCCCAGTCGAGACGCCGTCAGACATATCGCTGAAGTCGTGGAGAGGGAGCCGTGGCACAACCTAATCGTGAAGCGTGTGGTTCCCGTGGACCTGGTGGTTCTAACTGACGAGGCGAGGATCGTTGACGGGTTCAGAGAGCTTCTGAAGATGCGGCCTCCCCATCCCTCCGAGAGCTTTAGGGTCACGCTGAGGAGACGAGGGGCCAGGCTTGACAGGGACAGGCTGATCAGGTCGGTCGCGGATCTGTTCGACAACAGGGTTGATCTGGAGAGACCGGATCTAGAGGCCAGGATAGAGGTCCTAGGCGGCGAGACTGGACTTTCAATCCTGAGACGGGGCGAGATCTTTCCAGAGTTCTAGCTGGCCGGCGCCTTAGGTGCCCTGCTTTTCCTTGATTATCCCCGAGAGGTCGGCCCTCGTAGTGATCTCCTTGAACTCCTCCTGCTTGATCACAGGGACGCCCTCCACGTTGTTGCCGACCTCCTGGCCGTGGCCAACCATGAAGGCGGTTATGTCTATGACCCTTGAGAGACTCGATATGACCCTTGCGCTGCTCTGGATCTGCCTGCTCTTCTCTATCACGGCTGTGAGCAAGCTCTCCCTCTGCTCCTTCGCCACTGCGTGGAAGGGGGCCCGCTGAGTCGTGTAGACACCGAAGCCCAGCTCCTCCAGCCTCCGCACGACGTAGCGGAGCAGCTCGTTCTCAATCCGTGCTTCTGGCCTCATCTCGACCTCAATCCTTCTTAGGATCTGGACCGGTCGGACGAGGTCGACGCCAAGCTTCTCAACCAGTGCCATGGCAGTCTCGACGGTGGCATTCCCGCCGTGCTCGTAGTTGTAGATCGACTCCCTCGTTACACCTACCAT
>CAYWSC010000060.1:0-8946 GCA_964460695.1 Hadarchaeota archaeon (SeqCode) | reverse complement strand
GACGAGAGGCTGGGATTTGTTGCGGTTGATCAAAATAGGTGCACGGGCTGTGGATTGTGCGTGGATATCTGCCCATTAGGCCTGATAGAGATGGTGGACTCCAAGCCTCTGATCTGCGACCTCTGCGGGGGCATCCCCGAGTGCGAGGAGTGGTGTCCCAGGAAGGTCATAGTGACGCAGAGCAAGAGGTGATGATGTGGCTTTGGAGTGGACTGGTTTCACAGGCAAGCTGCTTGAAGTCAACTTGGAGGACGGGTGCTTCGGCGAAAGAGAGCTGGATCATGACGTTGCCCGGGAGTTTCTGGGGGGTAAGGGTCTTGGCGCCTACATTCTGTACCGCGAGATGGCACCTGGAACCGATCCCCTCTCACCCGACAACCTGTTGCTGTTCTTGACAGGTCCTCTCACCGGGACCATTGCTCCAGGAAGCGGAAAGTTCTGCGTCGTGACGAAAAGCCCTCACACCGGGACGTTTGTAGATAGCCACTGCGGAGGCCCCCTTGGTCCATCAATCAAGTATGCCGGCTACGACGGCATAGTGATTAGGGGAAGAGCTGAGCATCCGTCTCTCCTGATCGTCGACAGCTCTGGTCCCCGACTTATCCCGGCCGGCGAGCTCTGGGGCACGACGACGTCGGAGTGCCAGAGGAGGCTAGAATCGCTTCTAGGCGAGGGGTACGGAAAAGCGGTCATCGGACCCGCAGGTGAGAAGATGTTGCACATCGCCTCCATCATAAGCGAGGAGAGGGCAGCTGGCAGAGGCGGCGTAGGAGCCGTGATGGGTTCGAAGAACCTGAAGGCGGTCTGCGTCAAGGGAGAAGGATCCGTGGCAATTCAAAGTCCGTCCGAGATGAGGAGGGCTTCGTGGGCTGCCCACAGGATGCTTAGGATGAGCGAGCTGACCGTGAGGAGTCTTCCACTAGAGGGAACCTGCAACATCCTCGAGACGATCAACGAGGCGGGGGCTCTCCCTACCAAGAACTTCTCTGGAGGCAGGTTCGAACACGCCTCCCTCATCGCAGGCTCGGTGTGGAGGGATGAGGTCTGGACAAGGGACGTGGCCTGCCCTGGGTGTCCAATTGCATGTAGCAAGGTCTCGCGCGTCAAAGAGGGAAAGTACGAGGGCGAAGGCACGGAGGGACCCGACTACGAGACCGTGTGGGCGTTCGGCCCGCAGTGCTACAACGCGGACAAGGCTTCGATAGTACACCTGGAGAGGATGTGCGACCTCTACGGCCTGGACACGATCAGCGCGGGCAACATAACCGGTTTCCTGATGGAGAGCTACGAGAGGGAAATCATCTCGAGGGACGAGCTAGGTGGGATCGATCTGAAGTGGGGCGACACGGACGGCATGCATCTGATCGTCAGGGAGATGTGCCTCGGATCCGGACTCGGACGTTTCTTGGCAAGAGGCGTGAAGAGGATCAGCCAGGAACACCCTGAGGCCGCGATGTTCGCAATGCACGTGAAAGGGCTGGAGCTTCCGGCCTACTCGCCCAGGGCATCAAAGGGAATGGCCTTGGCATATGCAACCTCCGACAGGGGCGGGTGTCATCTGAGAGGATACCCAGCGATGCAAGAGCTTCTCGGACTTCGGGGTGGTGCTGATCCGCTCCAGATCGAGGGGAAGGCTCGGCTGGTAATGGACAGCCAGGATGAGATCGCTGTCGTCGACTCAGCGGACATATGTCTCTTCGGAACATTCGGGTTCGGGCTAAGGGAAATCTGCAGAATGATCAACGCGGCTACCGGATTCGACTATCACAGCGCTGAGGAGCTGAAGAGGTTGGGAGAAAGGATCTACAACCTCACAAGGCTGTTCAACTTAAGGGAGGGCTTCTCAAGACGGGACGATACTCTTCCAGAGAGATGTCTAGCAGAGCCAATGCCGGACGGCCCGGCCCGGGGACAGGTAGTGGAACTTGAACCCATGCTGAACGAGTACTACGAGCTCAGAGGGTGGGGATCGGATGGAAGACCTTCCCAGGCGACACTGGAGCGTCTTGACCTAAACGGCCTGTAGGCAACCGAGGAGAAGGATCCACGTCGCTCCGAGTGTTTCAACCTCGTTGAGAGAGTCTGTGCTCATTTCTGTCTGAAGGAAAATCGCAGCCAATATTTTCTCAAGTTTTCGAAAAAAGCGGGACAATCATCCGAAAAATTTAAATAAATGCGCAGACGTTGCAAAGGCAGCGCGTGCTATTTCCCCGTACGCAGATCAAGACGATTATGGTAGGCGATCAGGTTGTCGACCGACGTGGAGAGAGTTGGTACAGGTGTCGATGGTCTGGATGCTCTTCTCTATGGAGGATATCCCAGCCGTTCGACCATACTTGTAAGTGGCTATCCAGGTACTGGCAAGACGCTCCTTGCGAGTCACTTCCTTCAACAGGGAATCGACAATGGGTCCAACGGGATCTATGTGAGCTTCGAGGCGTCAAAGGCCGAGTTCTTCGAACAGTCAGAGAAATTCGGATTCAATTTCGAGAAGGCAGAGGAAGAGGGAAAGTTCAAGTGCCTAATGGCAATTCCCCAGAGGTTTTTCGTCTCTCCCAGCACCTTTGACATTCAGAACACGGTCCAGGGAATCGAGGAGGCAAAGGCCGCGGTCGATGCAGAGAGGCTCGTGATCGACTCGATATCGGCCCTGATGGTTCTCTTTGAAACCACCTACCAGGCTAGGAAGAGCCTGTACATATTGAACTCTAGGCTGAAGGAAATGGGCCTGACCTCGATCTTTATCTCTGAGGCGGGTCCGAGGAGCGAGTTCAGCAACTTTGGAGTCGAGGAGTACATAGCCGACGGCGTTATTCAGCTTTCCCTGGAGGAGGTTCAGGAGCGCAAGTTCCAGAGGTTCCTCAGGATAGTCAAGATGAGGAGAACGGCCCACAAGATGGAGAAGTATCCGATTCAGATCGGTTCGAGCGGGATGGAGGTCCTCGTAAAGGAGTAGGCCGCCAACTCACAGATTTTGAGGCCTCGTTCTGGTTTTTCCGAAACAGGATGCTACTGCGATGAGACATTCCTCAAATCCGTTGCGAGCATAACATATTTATACAGGCTTTCTGCGAAATTCTCGGGTCGATCCGTTGCGGCGTGCCTGGAACCGTGACCGTCGCGGCGGAGGAGTGTGAACGGGTTGTATAGGTTAGACGAGATCGACCTGAAGATCATCCAAAAGCTCCAGGAGGACGCGAAGACTCCGTTTACGAAGATTGGGAAGGAGCTGAACATTCCTGATACCACCGTCCACTTTCGCGTCAAGAAGCTCCTCGAAAACGACATTATCAAGAAGTTCACCATTATGGTGAACCACGAGAAACTTGGGTACACGGTTCGGGCCCTGCTTCGCATCGAGATAGAGAAGTACCTCCTAGACATGTTCACGGAAGCGAAGGTCAAGGAGGTCGTCGAGGAACTCTCGAAGGTTCAGAGCAGCGAGCTGATCGCGAGATGCGACAGCAAGAATGAGATCATTGCGATCGTGTCGACGAGGAACTCGGGCGAGCTGATCAACCTCATGGAGACCCTGAGGAAGAAAGAGGGCATCAGGGACCTGGACGTGTCGGTCATCGACAAGGTGTACGAAGGTGTCGCCGGCCTTCCACCTGTGCAGACATAGTTCCTGAGGGCGACACGTCGTTGCGAAGAGCCCGAAGATCTTGGCGCAGACACAAAAGGTTGGGGGAAAAGGGGCGGTGTAGAAGGGTAAACATGGGTACAGGCCCTTCACCACGGCCACTTTTTCTGTCATGTCTTGCAGATAGCTCAACGGTATAGCGATATGTTCAATTGCGCCGCGCACCATTGCAAACTTGTTTTATAACCAAATCCCACCAGCAACGAGCGATAGGGAGCATCGATGTCCTTCCTCATTCCCGACGAGATCCCAGAAGTTCTCAAGAAGACTAATGGGTATTCCCTCCTAGTTAAAGGAGGGCCGGGGATGGGAAAGTCAACATTTGCCCTGACCCTGATGGTGGAAAAGGCCAATGTGAACGGCTTCTACGTCTCGACCAGGGTCGGGGCGCACAAGATCTACGAACAGTTCCCCTGGGCCAAGAAATACGTTAAGGCGGAGAACATCGTCGACGCAACGGAGCTCTTCTCAGAGCCCACTATCACCGCAGGCCTAGATCAGGAGGGCGATCTTGACTTCATCAAGGAGATCAGGTCCAGGGTCGAGGGCCTCGAGGATCCCACAGTAATCATAGATACTTGGGACGCGATTCACACCTCCCTCGGAGACGCGGCTGTTCACGCGGAGAAGGCCATCACCGATTGGCCTAGGGAGCAGGATCTGACACTGGTCCTTGTCAGCGAGTTCCTAGACACCAGGGTGTTGGAGTTTCTGGTCGACGGGGTTGTCACCCTCTCGGATAGAGAGGTCGACGGCAGAAGGATAAGGGAGGTACGTTTGGACAAGTTGAGGGAATGCGAGATCCGTAACCTCAAATACGTCTACACGCTCAAGAACGGCATCTTCCGGAGGTTTCCGTCCCTAAAGATAAAGGAGCCACAGGTCTGCAAGCCGTGGATACCTTTCTCTGACGAGAGGTCGCCGTTCTACAGTGGGTCCCCCGAGCTGGATCAGGCGATATGCTCAGCCCTCAGGGGCGGGAGCATCCTTCTAGAGCTTCGGGAAGATGTTCCCCATGAGTGGGCCAACATCATTGTACGTCCATTTGTCCTGAACTTCATAGCGAAGGACAGAGGGGTCATCGTCGTTCCGCCCAGCGATGTCCCTCCACAGCAGATAAGGCAGGATCTAACCAAGTACGTCAAGGAGGAGAAGTTCGACACGTTCGTCACCATCTTCACCTACAGCTCGGCGATGGATGATTCGCCCTTCACAGTGGGGATGTGGGGCAAATCTGAAGCTGAAGAAGAGGCCCTGTGGACGCAGACCGAGGAACAGAAGAGGAGCGAGAGCAACGGGCCTGTTCTCAGGGTGATTAACGTAGACAACATCGAGCAGCATAGAGATGCGGCGGCCGCTCTCAGGAGATGCGCCCAGCAGGTATCGCTCGGAAGGGTCAATCAGGATATGACGTTTCTTGTGGCTCGGGAATCCCTAGAGTCTGCAAGAAAGCTTAGGGGCATGTGCGACATCCACATCAAGATGATCGAGATGTACGGTGCCTGCTACACCTATGGGGTGATGCCCCGCACCGGCTTCTATAATGTCGATGTAGACGTCTCCCAGGGCTATCCGGTTCCGGAGATGACGCCCGTGGTTTGAGGAGTGTGGTCTTGACGAGGAGCAATGTGATCTTTTTCTATCGGAAAGATATTCGAACATGGCAGCCTGTCTCGAAACGGGGCGGCAAGAGGCGATTATTCTCTCAGAGGGCCATCGGAGGGAAGGTAGTTGTCGGATAACTCGAGCAGGACTTTGGCACTGGTTTCGGGAAAGGGTGGGACGGGAAAGAGCGTCCTGGCAGCCAACCTAGGGGTCGCGCTTGCTCTTGCGGGGAAGAAGGTAGTTCTAGTCGATGCAGATTTGGCCATGCCGGATCTAGGGGTCTACCTTGGACTTGAGAAGAGCCCTATCACGCTGCACGAAGTTCTCGCGGGCGAAGCAAGCGTCTCTCAGGCCCTCTACGACGGCCCGGCGGGATGCCAGGTTATTCCGAGCGGGTTGTCGCTCAGCGGATTCTCGCGGGCAAATCCCCAGAGGCTGAGCCTGGTAATTCAAGAGCTCTCCAAGCAGTTCGAGGTCGTCATCTTGGACTGTCCCCCCGGCCTTTCCAAGGAGGGCGTGGTTCCTCTGACGGTAGCACAGGAGGCCATCCTCGTCGTCAATCCGGATCTCGCAGCCCTGGCCGATGCCTTGAGGGTTAAGATGATGTGCGAGATGGTGGATACCAAGCTCCTCGGTGCAGTGGTGAACCGTGTAGGTCTGACCAAGGGGGAGGTGCCTGCGAGGGAGGCTGGGTCAATGCTGGACACGCCCGTCCTCGCCGTGATCCCGGAGGATGAAGAGATGAGAAAGTCCACCAGCCTCAAGGTCCCGATCGTTATGAGGAAGAAGGACAACCCCGTCAGCAAGGCGATCGGCGCCCTTGCTAGAAGGTTAGCAGGAGAAGAGGCTGGAAGCCCTCCGGCAAGCGAGTCCAAGCAGAAACAGAAGCGCGGCTCGATCTTCGGCTCCCTTCTTAGAAAGTGATACCCGCCTCGGTGGTCCCGCAGTGGCCAGTTCTGAGACAAAGAGGATCGCGAGAAGATACGACCGCTGGTCCTATCTGTACGACTTTTTCGATGCGGCTGGCCCGCTGGGAAGAGGAGAGAGGAGGTGGAGGACGCTGGCTGCGGTAAAAGCCTCCACCTGCAAGGGATGGATTCTCGATGCGGCCTCTGGAACCGGAACCATGTTCAAAATCCTCGGGTCGCAGGGCTTGCGCAGGATCATTGCCATCGACGCCTCTCCGAAGATGGCTCAGAAATGCAAGTCTGAGTCAGCAAGAGTAGGAATCGATGCTTCTATACTCCTGGGCGATGTTACACGGCTTCCCTTGAAAGACGGGTCCATGGCATGCGTGGTGTGCGTGTTCTCTCTTACCACGATCGCGGATCCGACTGGTGCGGTGAGAGAGTTCGCTAGGGTGCTGAAGTCCGGCGGCCGGCTGGTCGTTCTGGATACTGTTAGACCAGATGGGCGATGGGCCAGGCTGTTTCACCGCTTTCTAGTTCCCGTGGCTCGCGGTTTCTGCAAGAGCAGGATCGATCGAGAGCTGTACCCGATCTTGGTGAGCTCTGGAGAATTGGCAGTCCGGAGCGTCGAAACTTTCGCATATGGCATGGTCAAGATTTTCGAGCTTGTCAAGATGGAGGTTCCGGCCAGAATAGCTGAATAGATAAAAAAAGTGCAACGCTCGGAGCACCTGGGCCGATATATTTTTAATGCGCGGTAAGAATTATTCGATCTGGGCCTATTCTTTGAAAGCTCTGCCGGGAGTGGCCGCAAGATGACCAAAAGAGTATTCATGATATCTCTGATCTTCTCGTCAATCCTAGTCCTAGGCATCCTCCCTTGCTTCGGAGAGGAAGACGTCCATCCCCCGTCGATAAATCTCACAACCACATTCCCCATCACGATTTTCGAGGGAATGGAGGTAACGGTCCAGGCGGATGTCACGGACTACAGTGGAGTTCAGTGGGTCAGGATAGGGTATGAGATTGAGGGTCAGACGTATGTCGACGACATGGTTCAGGCGGCTCCACCGGCACCTAGCTACACCTACGAGTGGACATATGTCGCAGGCGACATTGGATCTAGGGAGAAGCTTGTGATTAGGATCCTCAACATCACCGCTTCCGACATCTACTCGAACTGGGTCTCCGAGACCTACGACAACACGACCATAACCGTGCTCAAGGAGGACCTAGAAGGCCCCGAGATACAGCTGGAGGCTATGCCGCTTTACACGGAGAGCGAGGAGCACCTCATCATCAGGGCGGCGGTATCCGACCCGAGCGGCGTCCAGTCAGCGACGTTGTACTACGAGACGGAGGGGAGCTGGTACCAGAGGACTATGAACCTGAACGAGGAGAACGACCTGTATGAGGCAATCATAGGACCCTTTGCAACAGACAATGCTGTCCGATACTATGTGAACGCCACGGACGACTCGGGAAACCACAACATGGGCTCGACCCTGGATCAGAACAACGGGGAGATGTTCTCATTCGTAGCCTCGTCTATGATGAGATTCGAGGGCACTGTCGAGGACTCAAACTACATGCAGGTAGAACAGTTGCACCGGTATCGAATGACTAGGTCCAGGGACACCATTCGGTATGCGAACTACATCTTCAACCTGGAACTTGGAGAGGATGGTCTCCTCACGGGAAACGTCTCGGTGGACCACAACGGCACGATCACGCAGCTTCAAGAGATTTCCCTCTCGGAGAAGAACAACGTGGTGATACACGATGAGGCGACGAAGGACGGACTGGTCTACGACTTCAATCTGAAGTATCTGTCCTACGATCCAGATGATCACTCGGCCGAGATCGAGATAAACCCGCGGCAGAAGCTGGTGTTCGAGGCCTACACGATCTACACGTACATCAAGAAGGTCAGCTCTGGCCCTGTAACCTTCGTAGACGGCACTGGGGGAAAGTGGCAGGTCAACATGACCGTCGAGCTCGGCTATCAGTCGATAACTAAGACCTTCACAGAGAGAAACCAGTTCCTAGACTTCTTCATCGGCGATAGGCGTGAGATCCAGGTCTTCTACCTGGGCGAGGAGCTTGCCCCAGGCGAAATAACTAGGTACCTTGCGAAGATCCGTGTCTACAAGTTCCAGCCACCGGTCTTTGAGGTTGAGTGCCAGGTACCCACGGGAAGCCCGCCGGGACTCCCCGAGGGGGAAAATGTCTACAACGTCTATGCGGGAGACGAACTTAGGCAGGTCGTGATCGCTAGGAACCTAGCTGGGTCAAGGGCGTACGACATAAACATCACCTACACCAATGTGACTGGATATGGTCTGACCATCTATGAAGGAGACCTCACCTCCACCTTGGGACCGGTGTACAGGGAGAAGCAGGTAGGGGGCCAGACGGTAAAGTACTACCTGACATACGGCACACTCACAAAGCCCTTCGACTTGGTTTTTCCCTCAGATGTCGAGGTTCGCCAGTCTGCCTCCTTCGACGTCCTGCTCACCTACAGAGATGCACACGACGAAGTCCACCAGATGCGCGTGCCGGTGCGGTTCCTGATCTATCCCTCCCCGCCGGTTCTAACGGTCAACAAGAGACTGACGAGAGACCCTCTGTTCATAGGCTACGAGGCCACCGCCTTCATAGAGGTCGAGAACATTGGAGGATCGCCGGCGGAAGACGTAGTGGTCGTCGACAACACGCCACCGAACCTCATCTCGGATTTCGAGCCGTGGAGGGGTGAAATCAAGCCTGGGTCGACAAACAAGGTTT
>CAYWSC010000059.1:0-8954 GCA_964460695.1 Hadarchaeota archaeon (SeqCode) | reverse complement strand
CGGCCTTCGAGTGCTGGGCCTGGAAGTCCCGGACCAGCTCAGACATCGATCTCTCCTCATAGCTCCAGGGGTCATACTCTATGACGTCCCTTGCCTTCGCTCTCCCCCCTGAACTTAGATGGGCGCCCTCCTCTTTCCAGCACGTTCCAAAGAGTCCCCACTCCCTCACCTGTCCTCCCGAGGCCACCCCCTCTCGCTCGGGCGCGTAGCCTTGTTCAGGGGGTTGAGGAAGCCCTCCCCACGAAAGGTCAAGTTCTAGCTTTTCTATCACGGCGAGGCAGGCCGCCTTCATGTCTTCGAGGGGATCTATCCCGGTTAGCCTGATGTAGGCCTCCCTGGACATCGGCCAAAACCACTCAACCTGGGGAACGATGTCAGTCGGTTGGAGGTTGACTGCTCTGAGTCCTCGCTCGAAGGGCACAAGGCAGACGAATTTCGTTTAGCACATAACTCTTTCTGACTTGATGCCTAAGAGAGTACTTAGATCGGTTTGGGTTCGCCACAGGTAATCCGGCACGAATCCCTCAGCTTCGTGATGTGCGCATCTCAAAGAGCATGTGCTCGTGACGGGCTGACTGACCACAACGGGAGGAGCTTCTGCTCCCCTTTCATCGAGAAGGAAGTCGTTGAGATGCACGTTCTTTGAGCTTCTGAACCTCTCCATGGATCTGGGATGAACGCGTCCGAAGCCTAAAGAACCGATAAAGCGAGGAAGTATGAAACACGGGAGTCGTGGCTGATGGGTGTGTAGAGCGGATGAGTTTGATCAACTAGGGCGGTGAATTGAAGTGAAGAGGTGTGTGACGAAGATCTCGATGCCGACAAAGCTAGCAATAGTTTTGTTTGCAGCTCTTGCATCCGCTTTGATCGCCTCCCTAACTCATCTCAAACCGTCTCTCGACTGACGTGAATCTCTGGCCCGCTCCTCCTATTGAGATGATTCCTTACCTCTCAAGCACATCCGATCTCATCGTCCTCGGATCCGTTGTTTCGAGGGCGAACCTTGTCGAAGGCCGCCCTTCTCACTGCAGCATAGTTCTGAGTGTTGAGAAGCTGCTCAAGGCATCTTGCGGCAAGTTGGTTGAGATTAGGATAGAGCAAAGGAAACCCTCACACCCGTTGTATTCACCACAGGTGGAAACCGGCGAGCGCATTCTCCTCTTTGCGGACACTTGCAAAGAAGAGTCTTCGCCTGTACGGTATCGGGTGCCGCCTTTCGAGCCGAGAGTCTAGAGGGTTGAAGGCGATATCATCCACAATGAATGGAGCATGGCGATGAAGCGGCACCACTCTCGGATAGTCGTTGTCAACAGAATGCCTCGTTCGCTTCGGGAGCACTGGGGACGCTCCTTTGCACTTGACTACTTTTGTGATTTGGTTTCAAAATCCATCGAGAAGCAAGGGGTTGCGCATTCGCAGGCATTACCTGGGGATGACGGGCGATCCTAGCTCGTTTGATTTTTTGGGTCCCTTGCTGGGAATCCCCCTATGCATGGGGGAATCATCGCCCTTGCTTCGGAGTATGCCGATAGGTCCTGGTGTTGCGGCCACATCTATCAGACCGCTGGCCAGCTAGATCCACCGGCACACCTCTTTGACAGTATGGTAGATTGGACAATGCTAGGCGGCCTCATGTGGGTCGAATATGGCCAGCCGTGAGGAGGCTTTCTGGCGTAGGTTTACCAAGATCACAAGGACACCAAGAACCACAAATCACATAAGAGTACGAGCCTCTGGGAGGCCTCGGGATCCCAATGGAACTTGGAATTGTCCTACACGGGTCCGGAGTCGTTGACTTCGCCCGGGCGATGGAGGAGCTCCGGGAGGCCGGCTTCCGTCACTTCGAGTACAGCTACGAGCATGTCGCCACGATGGAGAGGAACGGCGGATCCTCAAAGATGCGGGAGGCCGCAGATCTGGCTGAGAGCCTCGGCCTTCTGCCTGCTCAGCTCCACGGCCCGTCCCTTGAGAGGGGATGCGACCTCGGAAACCCGGACCCGAAGGTCAGGAGGAGGAGCGTCGAGAGGAGCTGCCGGTGGATAGAGTACTGCGCCGAGCTGCGGGTGCCGGTCATGGTCGAGCATCCCTGCGAGTTCCACCTGGACTTCCACAAGACTATGGAGCTGGTGAAATCCTCCTTCCGCGAAGTAGCAAGATGCGCAGAGGAACATGGGGTCAAGGTCGCGCTGGAAAATGAGTTTGATCCAAGGCACAGGGTAACCACAAGGGGAGGTAGAACCATGGTCATTCCCCCGAGGGTTGGCTGTACCATTTCCGAGCTTTCGGACGTGATCCGCGCCGTAGACTCCGGGAGCCTTGGCATATGCCTAGATCTGGGCCACGCCAACCTTCAAAGGCCCCTCTTCTCCATATCCCAGGCCATCAGGGAGGCGGGATCGCTACTGATAGCGACTCACCTCCACGACAACATGGGCTGGAACGATGATCATCTTCTTCCCCTCCAGGGAAACATACCGTGGAGCGATGTTATTGGGGCATTCCGCGAGATACACTACCAGAATCCCTTGATCCTGGAGATAGGCGGGCTATCCGTCCCCGATGAGCAGGTAAGAACCAACAGACTTCGCCTAGCCAGGCTGGTCGCTGAACACTTGTCCTCTACAGCCGAGTCTTAGTCGAACTCTAGTTCTGGCGTTCGCTGATCATCTCAAGGATCCTTCGGACGTGGGACTCCTCCTCTCCGATGATCTTCCGTAGGACAGTCTGCCCCCTCCGATCCATGAACTCCCTGATGGAAAAGTAGAAGAGCAGCGTCTCCTTCTCGAATCCCAGCGCAAACTCCAGCAGCTGGACGGGAGAATCAGTAGCCAGATGATCCTCCGAAGCCCTCAAGTACTTCAGAACGCTGGTCTCCACCAGCCCCTTGATGTAGGGCGCAGCCTCCTCGGGCAGGACGCCCGTGCCGTTGGGCAGAAGCGACTGGAAGATCCGAGAATGCCTCTTTTCGTCCTGGGCAAGTTGGAGGAGAACCTCCCTTGCTGACTTGTCCTCTATCCTCTCCGCAGCGGCCGCGTAGAAAGACTGTCCCTGCTCCTCTATCCTGACAGAAATCTCGACGAGTTCTGCAACAGTGTATCCCGGCAAGCTCTCACCTCACCTCGAAGGCATGGACGGAACATGAGATACAGGGGTCGTACGCCCTCACAAGCTTCTCGCACTCGAAGGAAAGATCTCTCCCCTGCTCGATCACCCTTGGGGCCAGAGATCTGAGAGCATCCTCAACGTGGGCAGAGTTGTGGGCCGTGGGCGGAACGATGTCCGCGAAGGTCACACATCCCTTGCGGTCAAACCTGTAGCCATGGTAGAGAAGACCCCTAGGGGCCTCGGTCAGGGCGTATCCCTCACAAGGCACCCCGACATGGACGGGAACCGGACGCTCCGACACATCAAGGCTCAGGTCCTTTATGATTCGCATGCTCTCCTCGATCGAGTAGACTATCTCGACGACCCTTGCCCTTATGTTCATGAACGGATCGGTGGATTCAAGGTCTAATCCTATCTCCTTCAGAACGGAGCTCGCCACCGGACCCAGGCTCTTGTGGTTCAGAACTACCCTTGCCAGTGGACCAACCATAAAGGTTCCTCTGCCCTTTATGCGAGACTGCTTGGCGTTGGAGTAGGGAACCTCGCTCTCCACAACGATCGTCCTGTACTCTTTCTCCTCGGCCTTCAGCCCCTTGTTTGAGGCAAGCAGCCCCTCGTTGACGGCGTATCTGTCGTCCCTCGATATGGAGACAAGCTCGCTCTCCAGCCCGGTTTCAGGGTAGTCTAGGCTGGCCATGAGGTCAACTACGCCCAACATATCCTCCCTGCCCTGCTCCAGCCTCTCTAGAAAGGGAGACAGGTCTCTACGGCTCGGCACCTTGGTGAAGCCTCCGACGACCGCCGAGATTGGATGGATCGGCTTTCCGCCCACGACCTCGCCGATGTCGTTTCCAAGCTTCTTCACCCTCAGGGCGGTCTCCACAAGCTCCCGGTGCTCCGAGGCCATGGATATTGCCCCGTCAAATCCCATGTAGTCGGGGAGGGTGAGCATGAAAACGCTGAGGGCGTGGCTCTGAATCCACCCGCTCAGAGCCAGAAGCCTTCTCAGCTCCCTTGTCTGTTCGGACACCTCGACGCCAAAGGCGTTTTCAACGGCCGTCAGTGCAGTCATCTGGTGGGCTATCGGGCATATCCCGCATATCCGGGAGGTGAGCTCGTGGACCTCAGAGTACTTTCGTCCCTTGAGAAGCGCCTCGAAGAATCGGGCTGGCTCGAAAATGGCGAACTCGGCCCTCTTGACTCGGCCCTTCTCGTCCACCTCGACGTTGATCGATCCCTGTCCTTCGACTCTCGAGACGTAGCAGACCTCCACCTTCTTCAAAGACCTGCCTCCCTCCTGAACTCGTCTGTCATTCCCGCATATTTGCGGAACTTCCTCAGAACGTCCTCCTTGGAGAGACCGAGATCCTCCATGAACACCGTCGCAAGCTGCTTGGCATTGGCGTCGCTCATCGGCCCGTAGCACCCTTCGCACTCCCTGCCAAAGCTCGGGCAGATCGCTCCGCATCCAGCCCGGGTGACCGGACCCATGCAGGCCTTTCCGAGTTTCAGCAGGCACTCGTTCTCCTTCATCTTGCATTCTACGCAGACGGGGAAGGAATCGATACGCGGAGCGATTCCCTGAAGCGCGGATATCACGGTTCTCAGGATGAGCTTGCGGTCGGGAGGACAGCCCGGAAGCACGACGTCGACCGGAACGAACTCGTCAAGCCCCCTGACCCTGAAGGACAGGATCTTCTTCCGATCCTCATAGACGATGGCCTCGGCTTCGGCCTGCTTCATCCAGTTCCTGATAGACAGGACGCAGCCCGCGACCGCGCAGTCTCCAAAGGCGACGAGGACCCTGCTCACCGACCTTAGGATCTTCAGCTCTTCCAGTTCGCGCGGAGTCGAGACCGAGCCCTCTACGAAGCAGATGTCGTAGGGACCCAGATCCACCTCGGTCTTCGCCATCATGAAGTAGACTATCTCTATCTCGGCGGCCAGGTCGAGCAGCTCTTCCTCCAGTCGGAGAAGCTCCATCTGACAACCGGCGCACCCCGTGAACTTGTAGACAGCCACCCTCGGCTTCTTGTCAGGCAACCTAGTTCCTCCTAAGATCCTCCTATATTCCACAGTCTGGGAGGCCCCTGATGTCCGAGTATCTGAACACGGGTCCGTCCTTGCAGACGAAGTAGGGACCGATCTGGCAGTGCCCACACTGCGCGATCCCGCAGTGCATCCTCCTCTCAAGGGACACGTAGAGCTGCTGCTCGTGGAATCCCCTCCTAAGCAGCTCTTGAACGGTGAAGTGCATCATTATCTCGGGTCCGCAGATAAGTGCTGCCGAGTTCCTAGGCGTTATGACGAGATCGTCAAGAAGGGTGGTGACGACACCCACGTTGTGCCTCCACTCAACGCCCTCTGGAACGTAGTCGACCGTCAGCGCAAGCTTCGTCCTGGGCATCTTGTGCCACCGCTCGTACTCCCATGAGAAGATACTCTCCATCGGCGTCTTGGTCCCGTAAAGTATCTCGAGGAAGCCGAAGTCGTCCCTGTTCTCCTCTATGTAGTAGATGACCGGGCGGGGAGATGGAAGGCCGACGCCACCCGTGATTATGAGAACGTCCTTTCCCTCGATCTCCTTCATCGGCCACCCGTTCCCGTAGGGCCCGGAGACCCATATCCTGTCCCCCGGCCTGAGGGAGTGGATCTTGGAGGTGACTCTTCCCACCTTCCTTATCGTGGTGGAGAAGCTGTCGGTCTTCCTGGTGCTAGACGAGATGGAGAACATCGCCTCCCCGATCCCTGGAAACGAGATTATTATGAACTGGCCAGGGATGAAGCTGAAGGACCGCTGCCGCTCCTCGTCCAAGAACCTAAGGGTATACGTATTGGTGTTCTCCGTCTCCTTCTTGACGTCGAGGACCTCCGCTGGGTATCTCTCATAGGGATCCTTCAAGCATCACTCCTCCTTCTCGACAATCGCCTCCTCTCTCAACTCCCGGGCAATCCGAGTTATGTCGATGTGAACGGGACATATCCTTATGCACCTCCCGCACCCGACACACTTCATCATGCTGTACTGGTAGTAACCGTAGCTCAGGTTGTGGCATATGAACTGCCTAAGCCGCGCGCTCCTCTCGGGTCTGAAGTTGCCCCCGAGGGCGACTTGGGAGAACTCCTTTAGAAGGCAGACGTCCCAAACGCGGTATCTCTCACCCTTCTTGAGCGAGAGATCGACCTCGTCTCTCACATCGAAGCAAAAGCAGGTGGGGCAGGACATGGCGCATTGGCCGCAGGCTAGGCATATCTCTCCGTACCGTTCCCAGAGGGGGTGATCCTGTGACGACATGCACAGCTCCGGCAGCCCATCAGTTTCGACCGATCTCTTGAACTGACCCTTCAGCCTCTCGATCAACACACGCTTGGCTGTGAAGTCGTCCTCCGTCGCGGGCTCTAGGTCGAGGGAGTCGAGGATCCTCTCCCCCTCGGGCGTTCCGGCCTCGAGGAGGAACTTCCAGTCCAAGGCAGTCATGAGCACGTCGTAGCCGGAGTTACAGTCCGGCCCCGTCCCCATTGAGAGGCAGAAGCACTCCTCGGAGACGCTTGTACACGTAAGGGCAAATATGAGGAAGCTGTCCCTCCTCCTTAGATACCTGGGATCGCTCCTGAAGCCGAGAAAGACTCTGTCCAGGAAACGGAAGCTCGCGACGTCGCAGGGATGGATCCCGAACGCGATCTTCTTGTCGGCCGGTATCAGGTCCTCGATCGTGGAGAAGGACTCGCCTTCAAACTTGTATATCGTTTCCCTCATTGGGGTGAAGAGCTTTTTTGGCGGAAGGATCGTCGTACCGTACTCGAGGCACAGTTCTTCCCCTTGCTCTATCTCCTCGAAGGCGAACTCAGACCCCTTCCTTACGGGCCCGAAGACTCGATACTCCCGTTTCAGTTTTCCTATGAGATCAGGTAGTTTTTCGCGAGGAAGTAATCCTGACCGCATGTACACACCCGGTCTTTTTCGCTCGCCAGTCAGCCCTGCATATAAACGTAATCTCCGGCTCCCCTAGTCTATTTCCCGATACCGGAAGACCAAAAATCGCTGTCTCCCCGGCCGCTTCCCTGACCCTTTGCAAGGACCTCGGGATTGACCAGGTTGGGAGGCCTCTCGCCGCTGAGAGCCGAGACGATGTTTTGGGCAGCCATAAGAGCCATTCTCGTCCTCGTCTCCCTGCTTGCACTGCCTATGTGGGGCGTCAAGACCACGTTGGAAAGCTCTGCAAGGCCCTCGGAAAGCTTTGGCTCATTCTCGTACACGTCCAGAGCGGCGCCCGCGATCAGGCCCCTCTTCAGGGCATCCACTAGGGCCGCCTCGTCCACCACGGCTCCCCGAGAGGTGTTTATGAGGTAAGAGGTCGGCTTCATCATCTCCAGCTCTTCGCTGCCGATCATGTGCCTGGTTGCCGCGGTCAAGGGGGTGTGAAGGGTCACGAAGTCGGCGTTCTTCAGCAGCGTGGGAAGATCCACATACCTCGCTCCAGTCTCCTTCTCCACTTCATATGCGCGTCTTGGGCTGTAGTAAAGGATCTTCATGCCGAATCCCATAGCCCTCCTCGCAACGGCCCTGCCTATGCGCCCCATTCCCACTATCCCAAGGGTCTTCCCATATACGTCACTGCCGAGCAGCAGCATCGGCTCCCACCTCTTGAACTGCCCTCTCCGAACGTAGCTGTCCGCCTCGACGACCCTCCTCGCAACGGCCATTAGTAGGCACCAAGCCATGTCTGCCGTCGTCTCGGTCAGCACCCCAGGTGTATTTGTGACCATGACACCCTTGCGCGTCGCCGCCTCCACGTCTATGTTGTCATAGCCAACCGCGTAGTTGGCAATCACTCTTAGCCTCCGACCAGCCTCTATCACGTCCAAGTCGATCCTATCCGTAAGGAGACACAGAAGGGCATCAACACCCTTAATTCGATGTACTAGTTCCTCCTTCGTCGGCGGATCCTCCTCCTTCCTCACCTCAACTGTTTGAATTGACTGCCTGAGCAGCTCGATTCCCTCGGCAGGTATGGGCCGCGTGACATAGACCGTGAAAGGCAGCATAGATCTCACCTTTCCACAATGCGCTCGTCCGGTCCGTATTAACCTTTTGTAATCTTACAGGGGCCAGCAGTGGCTGACCGGAAGCAGAAAGATTTATTAACGGTGTTTATCACCGCAGCCCATATTTCGAGATGGCGTGTATGAGCAAGACAAATAGGTGACGTTAGTGGTCGGCAAGGCAAAGACCGTTGAAGAGATAAACCGAAAGATAAGGGATGGGGACGTCGTAGTGGTCACCGCCGATGAGATGGTGGGCATAGTCAATGAGAAGGGCGCTGCCAAGGCGGCCGAAGAGGTCGACGTCGTGACGACGGGAACCTTCGGGCCGATGTGCTCCTCAGGCGCCATCATAAACATAGGGCACTCTCAACCCAGAATCAAGCTTGGCGGCGGTAGGGTGACCCTCAACGGTGTTGAGGCATATTCCGGCCTAGCAGCAGTCGACATATACATCGGAGCCACAGCCCTGCCGCCAGACGATCCACGTAACGACCAGTTTCCAGGCGAGTTCCGCTACGGAGGCGGACACGTCATAGAAGATCTGGTGGCGGGGAGGGATGTGGAGCTAAGAGCAGAAGCGTACGGGACCAACTGCTACCCCAGGAAGACCCTCGAGACGATCATAAACCTGTCCGATGTCAACGAGGCAGTCTTGGTCAACCCACGCAACTGCTACCAGAATTATAACGTGGCCGTGAATACGACAGATAAGACAATTTACACCTACATGGGGATCTTGAAGCCGAACTTGGGGAACGCCAACTTCAGCACGTCCGGCGAGTTGAGCCCGCTTCTCAACGACC
>CAYWSC010000058.1:0-8987 GCA_964460695.1 Hadarchaeota archaeon (SeqCode) | reverse complement strand
CCATCCCGGCTAGCATCGAGGCCATCGCTACGCGTGTATCCGAACTGGGCCTGCCGCTCGCCCTCCAGGTCGTAACGCCCTTCGGCGGCGTCAAACCTCCGAGTGGACGCCAGCTCTTCTCACTCACCGAGGCCGCGGCGAAGCATTTACAACCGGAGATGCTAGCGGTATCCATCCAGGCACACAGGCTGCTGGAGTTGCCGTAGGGGTGCCACATCATGAGACAGCCGACCCAGGACAGAGTTCCAAGCGTCATGGAGCGGATAGACAGGGTAGGGGTTGAAAACGTCAGGACTCACCTGAAGATCGAGAGGGACGGCGTGACCCTCTTCCACCTGCCGCTGATCGACGTCGTCATAGACCTTGAGGAAAACAAGAAGGGCATACACATGTCCAGGATAATAGAGACGATAAACGAGGTCGTGTCAAGGAAGCATGCAGATCGAAGCCTTGAAGAGGTCGGACTGGAGATCCTCAACGGGATAGCGAAGAGGCACTCCTACATCAGGGGAGAGGCGACCATCAGGACTCATCTGCTAATACCGCGGAGGACCCCCGTGTCGAAGAAGCGCACATACGAGTCCTACGATATCGTGGTAAAGGTGAGGCGGGACGGCGGGGTCAAGAAGTACCTTGAGGTGACCGCCGTGGGAAACACTCTGTGCCCCCATAGCCTGGACCTGACGGATGGTAGGTCCCACATTCAACGCGCCGAGCTCGTCTTCGGCATGTGGATGGACTTTGATTCCGACGTGCGCCTCGAGGATATGGCGGACATTTGTGACAGCTGCTTCTCCAGCCCGACCTACATGGTGGTCAAGGGATCTGACGAGAGGTACCTCGTGAACCATATGTTCGAGAATCCCAGGTTCGTAGAGGACCTCGCCAGGGAGTGCCTGAGCAAGGCGAGATCGCTGGGCGTGAAGGGAAAGGTGAAGATACGGGCCACCTCCTTTGAGTCGATCCACAAGCACAATGCGATCTGCGAGATAGAGAGGGATATCTAGTGCAGGGTGAGTGGAGGACCGAGGAGCACGGCAGGTTCTTCCCCGTGAAGATCTTCCTGTGGGGAGCCAAGCATACCTACGTTGGCGAGGAGATAGGACACCTGTGGTTCTCCAGCCTTTTCGGAGAGGAGGCCTTCGGAAACATAGTAGTCATCTGGAGAGGGCCTATGGAGGTTAAGCTCGAGTACGTGAGGGACCAGACCGAGAGGGTCACGTGGGATTCAGGCGCCAGGATAGCCGGGCCGGATCTGGTCCATCTCGTCGCGGAGTTTCCCCAGGTGGGAAGCGACCTTGTGGCAATGTACTCGTTTCAAGGGATGCTGGCGGACGAGCTTGGCCTTCGCATAGCCGGCCATGGAGGCGTCGAGGTTCGTGGCACCGACGTATACGTAGAAGGCCGCAAGCTCAATGTCGGTGTCTGCGCAGCCCACACCACGTCTTGCACCATGCACTTTGGGGTCAATGCCTCGCTTCGCGGGTCTCCTTCGATCCCGGCGGGGGTGCGGGCCTGCAGCCTCTCCGATCTGGGAGTTGGGGACCCCTTTGAGTTCATGCGTGGCGTGGCCGTTTCGTGGCTAGATCGGGTCGACAGTATCTACAGGAAGTCGTACAAGACGAGGTGATGCGGGTGAACATGATAATCGTCTCCAAGCCGTCTCTTTCGTTCTCGGCGGCTCACTTTCTCCAGGTCCCCGGAAAGTGCAGCCGTCTTCACGGCCACAACTACAGGGTGAAGGCTGGTGTCGTCGGGGAGCTCGACGAGTCGGGGATGGTCGTCGACTTCGGCTGGCTCTGCGAGCGCATACGGCAGGTCTGCTCCCGCATAGACCACAAGCTCCTACTTCCAGCCAAGTCAGCCGAGATGAGAATCGAGAAGAGGGACGGGGAGGTCCGAGTGATCTTGGAGGGACGCGAATACCTCTTTCCTGAGGAAGACGTCGTTCTTCTCCCTCTCAAGGCGACGAGCGCCGAGCTTCTCGCAAGGTACATCTACGAGGAGCTGTCCAAGGTGGTTGACGGGCTGAGCTTCGTGGAGGTGGAGGAGACGGAGGGCTCCTCGGCGAGGTACCCGGGCGGAGGGCTCCGGCTATAGTCCCAACAGGCGTTTTGCGTTTAGGCCGAGTATCCTCACCTTGTCATCCTCCGGGATGTGGGCGTAGACGATCTTGCCGACCTGCGCCGCGGGGTCGATGAAGGGCTGGTCGGATCCGAAGAGAATTCTATCGCTACCCACCTCCTCGACCATCTTCTCGACGATCCTGAAGGTCGTCGAGCCCGTGGTGTCCAGGTAGATGTTCTCGCATTCCTTGGCGACCGCTATCGCCTCGCCTATCTTCTTCTCGACACCGCCGGAGTGAATGAGGACAAATGAGGTCTCCGGGAACTCCTTCGCCAGCTTTGAAAACATGGAGGGCTGACACCGCTGGTCCCCCACCCAGGTGTGGATCATGACGGGTACTCGATGTCTAGCCGCGGCCTCGTAGACGATCCTGTAGGAATCGCCGTCTGCAGGGTACTCGTGGAGCGATGGATGGAGCTTGAAGGCCTTCACAGACGGGTCTGATAGAAGGCCAATCTGTGTCCTCGCCTCCTCTGGGTAGTTTGGGTTTACAGATATGGCGCAGACGAACCTGTTTGGGTAGGAATTGGCCGCTTCAATGGCTGCCAGGTTACCTCTGTGAGCGTCCGGCCCTATGGAGAGGTGGGGAGATATGCAGGCGACGTCGATGCCCAGAGCATCCATCGAGCGTATCATTCCCGCGGGCCCGTTAAATGGGATGCGGAAGTTCCAGTAGGGACCCATGTGGGCGTGGCCGTCGATCACAAGGATCTCTGAGAGGGGGAGTCCCGCATTGGCCAGGTCGACAAGCCTCTTCCTCACCTAATGCGCCTCCTGAGCTGTTCGAAGTTCAAACCAAGGATCTGGTCCTTCTCCCGGGGCTCTATCATCGCGTACCTTACCGTCATAGCCATCGGCCCAGGGCTCAGCTCGGGGGCCCCGCTTCCGAATATCAGTCTTGAGGCACCAAACCTTCTGCAGACCGACTCTACGCCCCTGTGGGTCTGGTACGTTGACGTCTCGACGAGAAGGTTCGGATGGCGCTCTAGGAGCGGGTAGAGGATCCTGTCTGCTCTGTAACCGACCTTCGTGACCACGACTGGCAGCCTTGGGTGGCTGGAGCATATGGCTTCCACCGTGTCATAGTCGACCTCCGTCACATCGAGCAACAGCGGCACGCGATGGTCTTCCAATGATGTCAGCAGGGCCCCGATGGACCACTCTGAGGGTGAGAAGCTATGCGTCTTGGGGAAGATCCTTGCCTGAACGACTCCAGAATCGACTAGTTCTTGAACAAGCTCTTCTGGATCTGGCATCTCCCCAGCCTGGTGGGGCAGGAGCACCCAAGAGGGAAGCAGTCTCTCGGAGCGCGATATCTCGTCCATGAGTATGCGGTTTCCCTCTGAGGGGTCATGCTGGAGTGCTAGGCTGTGGCAGACAACCGCAGCGTCCACCTGTGCCTCGTCCATTTCCCCAAGCAAGGACTCTTTGTCGTACACCTTGCCCTCTAGAGACGTCCTTGTAGGGCCGATCATGGCATTGAAGTCGACTACCTGCAATTCAGCATTCGCCGGGGCCGATCGGGGAGGCCGTGCTGAAATCTCTTTGCAGACTCCTAGGGGTTCCTGCAACGACTTGCTGCTTTCTTGGCGAGGGCGTATAGGAGAGGGGAACCGACTATGAAGCCGTACGCAAGAAGGCCACGCCGTAGAGGACACCCGACAGGATGAGAAAGATCGAGTAGGGGAGGACTGCGAAAACCGCTATGTAGCTACACGGGGTGCATCCGCCGATGCTGCAGGAGGCCCCCTTTTGGTCCTGCTTCGACTCCCCCACAGGTTTCAGCCTCGAACCTAGGACTGTGCTATGACCTTCAGGATCTGAGAGAGCTGCCTCTTGGGAAGCGCTCCGACCAGCCTCTCCACCGGCCGACCGTCCCTGAAGACTATCAACGTCGGGATGCTGAAGACGCCGAACCTCGCGGCTATGTCGGGGGCGTAATCCACATTGAGACGAGAAAACCTCACCGAGCCGTCCAGCTCGGATGAGAGCTCGTGCAGGACGGGCTCCATCATCCTACAGGGCATACACCAGTCTGCGTAGAGGTCTATAAGGACAACTCCCTTAGACTGGACGAAGGTGTCGAAGCTCTTCGAGTCCAGATCCGTTATCGCCATAGATTCACCAAGATTGTGCACTTGGTGTGCACAGACACTGAAAAGTCTTTCTCTTCTCCCGGACCAGTTGCCTATCTGGGCCACTCGAAGCTCTCTATAGCGCTGAGGCGTTCCTGATACCACTCACCCAGGCGTTCCCTTAGAACGCCGCGTACCTCGCTGGACTCTACAACAGAGTAGACGAAGTACCTCCCCTTCTTGGGCTTCTTGCAGCATCGCGGCTCCCTCCTGACTAGCCCCGATCGGACCAGCTTGGAAAGGGCCCTCTGGACAGTGGACCGGTCCTTGCCCAGGGCCGCGGATATGTCTCTGACTCTCACACCGCCTGACCTGCAGAGGAAAAGTAGAATCTTGAGTTCCGGTTCTGAGAACTCGTAGATCGTCTGGAAGAGGGACCTTATCCTCTCGTCACATCGGGGTTGCTCCACATTCTCAACGTGACCCGGATACGGAAAAAGGTAACCCGCCGAGTCGTCAGAGGCGAGACGGTGGCAGAGAGCCCCGGCCGGATCTCTATCGGAGGACCTCTGGGTTGACGAGGTTGTCGGGCGTTTCCCCTGCCAGGATCTGTGCTGCCTGCTGCGCCGCCGTCTTTTCCAGTTCCAGGATGGATTCCTCTGTGTACCAAGCGACGTGGGGGGTTACGAGAATCCCTTCAACACCTATGAGGGGGCTGTTGCCGTTGGGCGGCTCTCTGGAGAGGGTGTCGACGGCCGCGCCGGCTATGATTCTCCTTCGCACGGCGTCTGCCAGTGCTTCTTCGTCGACTATGCCTCCCCTTGATACGTTGATCAGGTATGCAGTGCGTTTCATCATGGACAGCTGGTCCCTTCCGATAAGGCCGCGGGTCTCTTCGCTTAGAGGGACGTGCACCGTGACAACGTCTGAAGACGTGAGCAGCTCGTCCAGGGAGACGACTCGTACGGGAAACGGGAGGTCTTGGCAGATCCTTGGATCCAGGTAGGGATCGTGTACGAGTATGTCGACATCGAACCCGCTGAGTCTCCTTGCGACCTCCCTTCCTATCCTGCCGAAACCGACGATTCCGACCGTCTTGCCAGAAAGGCTTGTGATCTCTCCCTGCTGCTTCCAGCCAGAGGTGTCAACGTACTGCCCGCTCTCAACATACTTGAGGAAGCCGGGTAGTCTACGCTTCAGGGCGAGCATCAGGGCGACGGTGAACTCCGCCACCTCTCCGGCGCAGAAGGAGGGAACATTGGCCACCATAATTCCCCTCTCAGTCGCGGCCCCAACGTCTATGTTGTCGTATCCAACCCCGTACCGAACGATGCCCTTGGCCCTCTTCATGCATCGTATCACCCTTCGGTCCAGCTTGGACAGGTTGACCATTACAACATCTGCATCGGAGACGACGGAACACAGCTCCGAGAGACGCCTCACATCATAAACCTTGAGCACTCCCCCAGCTCTTTCGATGATCGACCTCTCGAGATCGACGTGCTTCAGCGGACGGTCGGTTATGACGACTTTACCCGGCAAGCTCGATCACGGGCCGGCAGCTGATAGCTCATCGACCGGACATTGGTGCTCTCTCGTCGGTCAGGCCCATTAGGTAGCAGTGCACCCGGGCCGCGTATCTCTGAAATCCGACCAAAAAGTTCCACAGCCCTCTGTGCCTCCTTCCTAGCACCAGTATGTGAAGCCACAGCAGAAGGTCGGCTAGGTATGCAACGATGGTCCAGAAGATAAGGACGATGTACAGAACGATGCCGTAGAAGATCCTTACCAGGAGTTCCGTTCTCTTAGCCTTCTCAACGTAGTCGGCGTCGAGGCGGATAGGATAGAGGAGGTATTCGCCTCGCCCGGTGGGCGCAACGGGCCTGCCGCAGTAGCTGCAAAACGAGAAGTCGTCCGGAATTTCCTTTCCACAGTAGCGGCAGAACGTCGTATCACCCGGCAAGAGCCCGCCCAGAAGTGATAAAAATCTATCGTAGCCGGCTGCGCCTTTGGCAACGAAAAATCTGGAGATCCTGCGCATTGCCGAAGATCAACGGGGAAGCGTCTACGAACATTTAACAACACGGATGCGACTCCAGATCTATGCGGGCTGTTGGGCTAGCCGTTGCCGCCCTCTCCGTGGCAGCTGTGCTCCTAGGTCTTGGATGCTTGAAGATGAACGTGGACATCAAGGTGTATGAGAATGGCTCGGCAACGGGCTCATTCTCGATAGCGATACCCGAGGCATTCTGGAATATGAGCCAGTCCATGAACATGTCTGCCGGCAACGAGACTGGCATGGGCGGCTTCAACCTGAATCTAAGCATGGGCCTTGGGTCCAACGTCACTACCATCAGGCATGAGGGTGGATACGTCTACATAGAGTCCGCGGAGACCCCCATTCCTCCAGAGAACTTCTCCATAACCATCGAGAAACAGGGCGGCTACACCTACTACACCCTGAACGCCAACATGTCCCAGGGGGAGGATATGGCTGCAGGCCAGGAGGAGGTCAACCTATCCGACCCGTTCACCCAGATGATGCTTCAGCAGATGAGGATCCAGTTCAAGGTGACCATGCCCGGGGAGATAGTCGAGTCTAACGGGAACGTCACGGGATCTACGGCGACGTGGAGCTACAACGGCCTCCAGATGGAGGACATGGGAGTTCTGTATGCCCGGTCAAGGCTGTCAGTGCCCGAGCTTATGCTCGTGCCTGCTGCGTTGCTGGCGGTTGCCATCGTTCGGAGGCGGCGGACTAGATCAGGCTGAGCAGAAGAGCCTTCGAGGTGTGTAGGCGGTTCTCCGCCTCGTCGAAGGCCAGGCACTGAGGTGAGTCCATAACTTCCGACGTTATCTCATAGCCGCGCTGGGCCGGCATGCAGTGGAGGACAATGGCGTCCTCCTGGGCACGGGCGAGGAGATCCGAGTCGATTCTGTAAGGTGAGAGATCTCTGAGGCGCCTCTCCTTCTCCGACTCCTTTCCAAGGGAGACCCAGGTGTCGGTGACCAGCACGTCGGCCCCGTCCGCTGCCTGCGCAGGGTCCCTCACAAGGGTTGCCCTCGTGGGTATCCTCGGTCCGTATCCCTCGGGGGCCGCGATGACCACGTCCATGCCCACCTTCTCAGCCGCCTGCGAAAGGCTGTTGAACACGTTGGTGGCGTCGCCGATCCAGGCCAGTCTGAGGCCCTCCAGATTTCCCTTCGCCTCCTTTATCGTCATCAGGTCTGCTAAGGCCTGGCAGGGATGGTGATCGTCATCCATACCGTTGATGACGGGCCTTTCGCAGGCCCGGGCGAGTCTGATCAGGTCGCTGTGGGCGTAGAGCCTGGCCATTACGGCGTCGCACATTCGACCGAGAACCTTCGACTCGTCCTCCAGGTCGCCCTTGACGAAGTTCGTCTCCTCCCATCTCAGGTTGATGGCATGTCCCCCGAGCTGGGTCATAGCCACCTCGAACGAGACGCGCGTCCTGGTCGACGTCTTTGCGAAGAGCATCGCCAGGCTCTTCCCGCGGAGGTCGTCTCGGGGAGAGGGATCCTTCTTGAGTTGGATCGACATCTCGATCAGGCCGAGGAGTTGGTCCTTGGACAGATCATTTATCTCTAGGAGGTCCCGCCCCTTGAGGTCCATGTCCCTCCGATTTTTCCGTGGAAAGAAAAGTGCTTTGGGCACTGCCCGGCGAGGTCTATCCTTTGCCTGATACCAGGTTCCTGGCGCCTACGATATGCTCCATTCTGGGCCTGCGGCCACCTAGTATGAGCCAGGTTCCTCCCCTCGACCAAGTCAAGCGAGACCTCGACGGATGCGAATCGGTTCTCGTAGTGGTGTTCGACGGCTTTGGAATGGCTGCGTGGAGGAGGTTGCGAGGCGCGGCCCCCCAGCTGGGCAAGCTGGCGGAGCGGAGGCTTGTCGAGATTCACGCCGTTCCCCCTCCCAAGACCCCGGTGAACTTTGCGTCTATGGCGACGGGCG
Source organism: Hadarchaeota archaeon (SeqCode) (assembly GCA_964460695.1). GTDB lineage: Archaea > CAYQAE01 > CAYQAE01 > CAYVLA01 > CAYVLA01 > CAYWSC01. The sequence continues at coordinate 809 of CAYWSC010000058.1, read as the reverse complement.
CCTCGATTGAGGTTCACCGAGTCGCCGAGAAGACGGATCCCATTCGAGCCGAGACGATCTTCGAGGTTCTTAGGGACTCTGGCCTGTCGACCTGCGTGGCAGCCAGGGCTAGCGGGAGTCCTGCCCACCTTTTCTCTCACCTAGTTGACTATCCTTCGGTGGCCTTCTCCAACACGGACCAAGAGGTATCCGAGCTGGCCGAAAGCACATTGTCTGGCCGCAGGCCAAACCTTACCTTGGTTCAGTTCCTTGACATAGATGGGGCCTCTCACAAGTTCGGCCCCTTCAGCCAGGCCGCCCTAGAAGCTGTTTCACGGACAGACCTTCGCCTTCGGAAACTCCTTGACGTCTGTCGAAATCTGCGGATCTGCACAATTGTACTGGCAGATCACGGCCAGCATGAGGTGTGTGAGAACGGGGCGCAGGGAGCCAGGTCGGTAGGTAGGCATGATGGGACCTCTCCCTCCGATTTTTCGGTGCCCCTCACCTGGGCCTCCTGGGAGAACCTCACGCCGCCCGGGACGACCAATGCAAATACATTTGAACCCGGCTCTGAGTCACGGGTCTTGGAAGGAAGGGAAGGATGACGGAAAGGAGAGATGTTGACAGGGCCTCCAGGATGGCTGCAAGGTGGCTGTCTAGGGCTGGGCAGGTGACAGATCCCACAGCCAGGTTCTTCGGATCATTCCCTGCAGGCTCGAGAACTCCAGACGATTTGATATGGGGCACCTCTGCCGCCATAAGGGGGCTTTTGGCCGTCTACAGGCGTACGAGTGATGCTGCTCTGAGGAACTCTGCCATCCTTGGGG